>DASWHY010000536.1:0-9636 GCA_036397955.1 Thermoanaerobaculia bacterium
CTCGAGGATGCGGGTCTGCAGGTGGCAGGGCGTGCACCAGGTCGCCCAGAAGTCGACCAGCACGACCTTGCCCTTGTGGTCGTCGAAGGAGAAGGGCTTGCCGTCGAGGGTGCGGAAGGCGAGCTTGGGGACGGCCGAGCCGACCTTCCCGGGCGCGCCCGCCGAGGCACCGTCGCCGCAGCCGAAGAAGAGGGTCATGGCGAGCGCCAGGGCCAGCGCGGCGGTACGGGACGGGAGTGTCAGACGCAGGGGCATGGGCATCCTCGGGGCCGCGCGGATTCTAGGACGAGAGAGCGGCGCCCAGGGGAACCCCGGATAGGGGCCGGGCTATTCCCTTAGAGTTGCGCCCATGACCCTGCCCGCTCGCGCCGCCACGGTGCTCGCCGCCGCGCTCCTGCTTCCCTTGCCCGCCCGCGCCGCGACGCTCCTCGTCGGCAACAAGGCCGAGGCCACCGTGTCGCTGATCGACCTGCCGTCCGGCAAGGTCGTCGCGACGCTCCCGACCGGCGAGGGGCCGCACGAGCTGGCGGTCTCGCCGGACGGCAGGACGGCGCTCGTCGCCGATTACGGCACCGGACCGCGCCCGGGGCGGACGCTGACGGTGATCGACGTGGCGGCCGCCAAGGTGCTGAAGACGATCGATCTCGGCGCCCCGCGGCGGCCGCACGGCCTCGCCTGGCTGGACGGCCGGCGGGCGCTGGTGACGGCGGAGGGGAGCGGGGCGCTGCTGGTGGTGGACGTGGACGCGGGCACGGTGTTGCGGGAGATCGCCACCGGCCAGGAGGTCTCGCACATGGTGGCGGTCCAGCCCGGCGGCAACCGCGCCTTCGTCGCCAACATCGGCTCGGGGACGGTGACGGCCATCGACCTGGCGGCCGGGAAGAAGCTGACGGACGTGACGACGGGGGCGGGGGCGGAGGGGATCGAGGTCTCGGCGGACGGGCGCTGGGTGTGGGTGACGAACCGGGAGGCGGGGACGGTGACGGTGGTGGACGCCGCGACGCTCGCGGTGGTCGCCACCGTCGAGGTGCCGGGGTTCCCGATCCGCTCCAAGGCGACGCCGGACGGCAAGTACGTGCTGGTGAGCGCCGCGCGGGCGGGGGACGTGGCGGTGCTCTCGACCGCCGACCGCAAGCTCGAGCGCCGCGTCGAGTTCGGCCTGCGGGCCGTCGTCGCCGAAGGCCGCCTGCTCGGCGCCTTCGGCACGAGCTCGGTCCCGATCGGCATCGTCGTCGACCCCGACGGCCGCCACGCCTACGTCGCCCACGCCAACGCCGACAAGGTCGCCGTCCTCGACCTCGCGACCTGGAAGGTCACGGCCACCTTCGCCGCCGGCAAAGAGCCCGACGGCATGGCGTTCTCGTCGCTCGACGCCGAACCCGCGAAGAAGTAGCCCGCCGCCCGGCGCTAGCTCAGCTACAGCCGCTCGTGGAGCCGCAGTTCAAGCACTTGTAGCAGCTCCCGTTGCGCACCATGATGGCGCCGCACTCGTGGCAGCTCGGGGCGTCCTGCTGGTAGAGGAAGGTCGAGGGCACCCGGATGGGATCCACCTTGACCGCCCCGGCCGCCGGCAGCGACAGCGTTTCGGTGCGGCTGCCGAAGAGCGCCTGCCCCTCGGCCACCTCGTCGCGCAGGATCACCCCGGCCGCTTCCTTCTCCGCGCGGGAGAGGAACTTCGAGGCCAGCCAGCGGAAGAGGTAGTCGGTGATCGACTTGGCGATCGGGATCTCCGGGTGCTTGGTGAAGCCGGAGGGCTCGAAGCGGGTGTGGCTGAACTTGTCGATCAGGGTCTGCAGCGGCACTCCGTACTGGAGCGCGATCGAGATCGAGGTGGCGAAGGCGTCCATCAGGCCGGAGATCGTCGAGCCCTCCTTGGCCATCACCAGGAAGATCTCGCCCGGCAGCCCGTCGTCGTAGAGGCCGACGGTGATGTAGCCCTCGTGCTCGTTGATCGAGAACTTGTGGGTGATCGCGCGCCGCTCGTCGGGGAGCTTCCGCCGCACCGCCCGCCACTCGCCCGGCGCCGGCGCCGCCGGCACCGCCGCTGCCGTCTCGCGCTTGGTCGAGAGCGGCTGGCTGCGCTTGCAGCCGTCGCGGTAGATCGCCACCGCCTTCAAGCCCAACTGCCAGCCCTCGACGTAGGCGTTGAGGATCTCCTCGGGGGTCGACTCCTCGGGCATGTTGATCGTCTTGCTGATCGCGCCGGAGACGAAGGGCTGCACCGCCGCCAGCATCTTCAGGTGCCCGCGGTAGGCGATCGAGCGCGACCCCTTGGCCGGCTTGAAGGCGCAGTCGAAGACCGGGAGGTGCTCCTCCTTGAGCTGCGGCGCCCCCTCGATCGTGTCGTGCTCGTCGATGTACTCGACGACCGCCCGCACCTCCTCGCGGTCGTAGCCCAGGCGCTTCAAGGCCAGCGGCACGGTGTTGTTGACGATCTTGATCATGCCGCCGCCGACCAGCTTCTTGTACTTGACGAGGGCGATGTCGGGCTCCACGCCCGTCGTGTCGCAGTCCATCATGAAGGCGATCGTGCCGGTCGGGGCGAGCACCGAGATCTGGCTGTTGCGCAGGCCGTGCTCCTCCCCCAGCTCGAGCACCTCCTCCCAGGAGCGCTTGGCCGCCTGCAGCAGGTCGAGCGGCACGTGCGCGGCGTCGATCCGCTTGACCGCGTCGCGGTGCTTGCGCATGACCCGCAGCATCGGCCCGCGGTTGGCCTCGAAGCCGGCGAACGGCCCCACCGCCTCGGCCAGCCGCGCCGACTGCGCGTAGGCCGCGCCGGACATGAGCGCGGTGATCGCCGCCGCGTAGTCGCGGCCGGCGTCGGAGTCGTAGGGGATGCCGCGCGCCATGAGCAGCGCCCCGAGGTTGGCGTAGCCGAGCCCGAGCGGGCGGTAGTCGCGCGAGTTCTCGTCGATCCTCTCGGTCGGGTAGCTGGCGTTGTCGACGATGATCTCCATCGCCGAGACCACCACCTCGCAGGCGTGGCGGAAGCTCTCGGCGTCGAACCCCTGGTCCTCCTCGTCGAAGAAGCGCATCAGGTTGAGCGACGCCAGGTTGCAGGCGGTGTCGTCCAAGAACATGTACTCGCTGCAATTATGGACAACCAGCCCGTTGGCCACGAAGTGGTGCGTCGCCTCCTCGGTCAGGTCGAAAACCTCCTCTTCCCCGAGCGGCTCGATCGCCGCCACGCGGTCGGTCAACTCGTCGCGATAGGCGGCGATCTGATCGTTGAGCTCGCGCAGGGCCGCCGCCTTGGGGCTCGCGGGGTCGAAGCCGATCTCGCGCTCGAAGAGGATGCGCGACGAGCGGCTGATGCGCAGCGCGTGCATCTCCTGCACCGGGTAGGGACGGCTCCCGCCGCGCCCATCCGGCAGCTCGGCGACGGAGGCGCCGCCACGGCGCTCCCGATAAAGCTTCGACTTGATCCCGAACCCGAGGAGCAGCAGCTGAACTTGCTGGAGTAGTTCAAGCGAGGTCGAGTCGAGTGCCACGTACTGCGACTTCACGCCGTAGTTGGCCACCGAGCCGTCGGCCGTGAACAGGCCGCGCAGAACCGCGGCGAGGGAAGGACGATCGAGCTCGAAGATCGCCTGGGTGAAGAGCTTGCGGTGACTGCCCTCATCGAGCACCGCAAACTCCTTGAACAGCTCCACGACCGCCCGTGACGAAAAGCTGAGCCGCGAACCGGTGCCCTTCGCCGTGACGCGTACGGGCGCCGCGTTACCGACGCTGCCGACCGCCCGAGCCAGTGCCTTGGCCTCGTTCACGGCGCCCGCCACGCGAGCCAGGACATCGGCCTCCCCGGCGGCCATCGTGAGAATCACGATCTCCTGCAGCCTTCCACTCGCGTACGAGCGGGTCAGGCAACCATCGCCCGCCGCGATACCGATCGCGGAGGCCAGCCGCTCACCGAGCGCGCGCCGGCCGAACCCCGGTCCCTGGAGCAGGACCTTCTCCCCGACCCGCAGCTCGGAAGCGGGCTGGTCGCCGCGGTCGCAGGTGAGCACTCGATGGTCGCCAGTGATGCGTACTTCGTAGCCGGCGCGAGTGCGTAGGCGGAAGACCGGCTTACGGCCGGTGGGGAAGATCCGCGTCACCAGATGCGGGGCGCCGTCCGCCCCGATCACGCGCGCCGTCTTGCCAACCAGGGCGTCGATCCGCTGCCAACCGTCGGCGGTGGCAACGAGGGTGTCGCCGGTCACGCAGGGGTTGCTCGAGTTGATGCGCGCCGTCCCGGAGCAGGTGTGCCAGTCGTTGATCGTCGTGTCGTACTGCATCCCGGGGTCGCCGCACACCCAGGTCGAGTCGGCGATCATCTTCATCAGCTCGCGGGCGCGGTAGGTGCCCATCACCTGGGCGCCGCGCACCGCGTGGGTCGTCCAGGTGCCGTCGTCGAGCACCGCCTGCATGAACTCGTCGGTCACCCGCACCGAGTGGTTGGCGTTCTGGTAGGCGATCGAGTCGTAGGCCCCGCCGGGGACGTTGAAGCCCCCTTCGAAGCCGGCGTCGATGAGCGCCCAGGCCTTCTTCTCCTCGACCTCCTTGCACTTGATGAAGTCTTCGATGTCCGGGTGGTTGGCGTTCAAGATCACCATCTTGGCGGCGCGGCGCGTCTTGCCGCCGCTCTTGATGACGCCGGCGAAGGCGTCGAAGCCGCGCATGAAGGAGACCGGCCCGGAGGCGGTGCCGCCGCCGGCCAACGGCTCGCGCGAGGAGCGCAGAGTGGAAAGGTTGCTGCCGGTGCCGGAGCCGAACTTGAAGAGCATGCCCTCGGTGCGGGCGAGCCGCAGGATCGAGTCCATGGTGTCCTCGACCGAGTTGATGAAGCAGGCCGAGCACTGCGGCTTGGGCTCGATGCCGACGTTGAACCAGACCGGCGAGTTGAAGCAGGCCATCTGGTAGAGCAGCACGTGGGTGAGCTCGGCGTGGAAGGCGTCGGCGTCGTCGGCGGTGGCGAAGTAGCCGTTCTCGCGCCCCCAGTAGGCGATGGTGTCGGCGACCCGGCCGATCAGCTGGCGCACGCTGTGCTCGCGCTGCGGCGCGCCGAGGTGGCCGCGGAAGTACTTGGAGACGACGACGTTGGTGGCGGTCTGCGACCAGGTCTTGGGGACCTCGACGCCGAGCTGCTCGAAGATCACCTCGCCGCGCTCGTTGGTGATGACGGCGTCGCGGGTCTCCCACTCGACGGTGTCGTAGGGGTCCACACCCGGGGCCGTGTAGTAGCGCTCGAAGCGGAGGCCCGCACCCTGCGGCGCCGCCGGCCGCTCCTCGGGCCGGCCTTCACGCGGGGTCGAACCCTTGCCGCTCGAATGCTGCGACTGCACGGTCGGGTGAGTCGTCGCCATGATCAACGCGCCTCCACGCTAGTCTGTCCGGTCGCCGGGGTTTTGAACCACGAAATAGCGTACGCTCCCCCGGCCGAAGCGTCAAGCCGCAAACCACAAGATATTGTGGTCGTACGTTCCACGATCCCCACATATGGTCCGGAAATCGGGAACATCTTACAGCTCCACACCTTCTCCACACCTTTTCCGCGGACGGATTTACAGCCCTCGGACGGTGCTCTCGTTGCAATGACGACATGGAGCCGTCACTACATTGCCGCGCCGGGGGCCACCCCCCGCCCTAAGAAAGAGGCGTGCTGCGCCCGTTCCGGTGTGGGGTCCCGCAGGCTCTCCTCCGCGCCGGGCGCTCCTTGGTGTCCGCGCTTGCGGCGCCCTGTAATGGGCGCCGCTACCCGAGAGGTCGCCTGCCGGAGCAGGCGCTGCTCGGAGCGCGGGTTCGCTCCCCGCTCGGGATCACAGGTGGCCGACGTCACTTCAGAGTCTCGAGTCATGGCGCCGCGTGATGTGCCGGGCCAGAGGCCTGCGAAGCGGCGCGTTCGGGTGAGGGGGCCACCGTGCGTTAGCGGCGAAGCCGACGCCCGCTAACCAGCCACTACCTCCACCAACCAGGACCCGCGCAGCGGGCGCGCCTCTTCGCGGGCCGGGTGGCACGGCATCTCACGCGGCACTATCCGCCCCGCGCGGGAACCTCTTGGGCGGGCGGGGGCGGCGGCGGGCGGACTCCTATAATGCCGCCATGGCCGCGGAGACCAAGCCGGGCGCCGCGCCCGCGACGGCGGCCGTGCCCGCCGATCCCACGACCACGTCCGGCATCCCGATCCAACCCACCTACCGCCCGGCCGACGTCGCCGGCATCGACTACGACACGGAGATCGCCGACCCCGGCCGCTTCCCCTACACCCGCGGCATCCACCCAGAGATGTACCGCCGGCGCCCCTGGACGATGCGCCAGTACGCCGGCTACGCCGACGCCGCCGAGTCCAACCGCCGCTACCGCTACCTCCTGGCGCAGGGCACGACCGGCCTCTCCGTCGCCTTCGACCTGCCGACCCAGATCGGCTACGACTCCGACCACCCGCTGGCGAAGGGCGAGGTCGGCCGCGTCGGCGTGGCGATCGACTCGATCGAGGACATGCGCCGCCTCTTCGACGGCATCCCGCTCGACCGCGTCACCACCTCGATGACGATCAACGCCACCGCCTCGATCCTGCTCGCCCTCTACTTGGTCGTCGCCGAGGAGCAGGGCGTGCCCTGGGAGAAGGTCGGCGGCACGGTGCAGAACGACATCTTGAAGGAGTACGCCGCGCGCGGCACCTACATCTACCCGCCGGGGCCGTCGCTCAAGCTGGTCACCGACTTGATCGCCTTTTGCGCCGAGCGGGTGCCGCGCTGGAACCCGATCTCCGTCTCCGGCTACCACATGCGCGAGGCGGGCTCGACCGCCGTCCAGGAGGTGGCCTTCACCCTGGCGCACGGGCTGGCCTACGTCGAGGCGGCGCTCGGGCGCGGCCTCGACATCGACGCCTTCGCCCCGCGCGTCTCCTTCTTCTTCAACGCCCACAACAACTTCCTCGAGGAGGTGGCGAAGTTCCGCGCCGCCCGCCGCCTCTGGGCCGAGCTGGTGCGCGAGCGCTTCGCCCCCAAGGACCCGCGCTCCTGCTGGCTGCGTTTCCACACCCAGACGGCCGGCTCGACCCTCACCGCCCAGCAGCCGCAGACGAACGTCGTGCGGGTGGCGATCCAGGCGCTCGCCGCGGTCTGCGGCGGCACCCAGTCGCTCCACACCAACGCCCTCGACGAGGCGCTGGGGCTGCCGACCGAGGGGGCGGCCCGCCTCGCCCTGCGCACCCAGCAGGTGATCGCCCACGAGAGCGGCGTCGCGCAGACGGCCGACCCGCTCGGTGGGAGCTGGGTCGTCGAGGCCTGGACCGACGCGATCGTCGCCCGCGCCCGCGACTACATCCGCCGCATCGACGAGATGGGGGGCGCGCTCGCCGCCCTCGAGCGCGGCTTCCAGCAGCGGGAGATCGCCGACGCGGCCTACACCCACCAGCTCGCGGTCGAGGAGGGGCGCGCCAAGGTCGTCGGGGTCAACGACTTCACCGAGGACGACGGGGCGCCGGCGGAGATGCTGGTGGTCAACCCGGCCATGGAGCGCGAGCAGGTGGCGCGCCTCGTCGCCCTGCGCGCGCGGCGCGACGGCGCGCGTGCGGCGGCGGCCGTGGCGGCCCTCGAGCGCGCCGCCGGCGAGGACGCCAACCTCCTGCCGCCCATCCTCGACTGCGTGCGCGCCGAGGTGACGCTCGGCGAGGTTGCAGACGGCCTGCGCCGGACGTTTGGAGAACACAAAGAAGAGAATGCCTATTGATCAGAAAGCCGCTTCGCGGCAGGCGGGGCCGAGCAAGCTCGGCCCCTACCCGGTAGCGACCCGATGATGCGCGTGCCCCCCGAGGAGTTCGAGGAGCTCGTCGCCAAGGCCATTGACGGCCTGCCGGACGAGTTCGCCGAGCTGCTCGAAAACGTCGCCGTGGTCGTCGAGGAGGAGGTGGACCCGGAGGACCTCGAGGCGATGGGCCTCGACCCCGACGAGGAGGAGCTCTTCGGCCTCTACCAGGGCGTCTCGCTCGCCGAGCGCGACACCATGTACTCCGCCCTCCCCGACCGGATCGCCATCTACCGCGGCCCGATCCTGCGCGCCTGCACCTCCCGCCGCGAGGTGATCCGCGAGGTGCGCGACACCGTCATCCACGAGCTCGGGCACCACTTCGGGCTCGACGAAGACGAGATGCCTTACTGAGTCGGGTCCTGCAGTCGGGCGCCCCGGCGGTCCTGGAGGTGCTGGAACATCGCCGCGAAGTCGCTCCCGGGCGGCAGCCCCATGAGCACCTCGCCGGCGGCGTGGCGGCCGAGGGCGCGGTAGCTCTCGAACTGCGACTCGCTGTATTGCTGGTCGCTGGTCGACTCGTGCGGGAAGGCGCGGTAGGTCCTGGCGTAGTTCACCACGTCCACCGGCTCGCCGCCGTTGAGCGACGCCTTGATGTAGAGCAGCCAGCCGTCGTCCTCCTCGGGCGTGCCGTCGACGCAGGAGTAGCCGATGCGGCCGAGCGCGTAGTAGGGGGTGCGCTCGGCGGCGGGCGGCGGCGGCTGGTTGGCGTCGTAGGGGCGCATCGGCGGCGGCTCCGCGAAGGTGATCGGCACCCCGAAGTCGGCGCGGAGCTTGGCGGTCACCGCGCCCAGCCCGCCGAAACGGAACTGCGGGTCGCCTTCGCCGTCGAGGGCCACGATCCAGCGGCAGCGGCGGAGGACCATCTCGTAGATGCCGAGATTGTCGAAGTGGCCGCCGTCGGAGAGGTAGACGTACGGGTGCTCGTCGTCGGTGAGGCCGAAGGTCTCGGAGAGCAGCGGGCGCGGCGCGAAGCGCGGTCCGGGCTGGTCGTAGGTCTTCGCGCCGTAGCGCCCCGGGTTGCCGAGCCACCAGCCCAACCGCACGTTGAAGAGCGCCAGCAGGAAGGTGACGACGGGCGAGGAGTGATAGCCCATGTTGGGGCTGGCGGCGGCGCCGGAGATGGCGAGCGCGGTGCCCAGCGAGATGGCGCGGTCCGTGCCCGGATGCGCCCCGTAACGGGCGGAGTCGCGATAGCCGAGGACCCAGGAGCCGCAGTGCAGCGGCGTGGCGGTGAACGACTCGGCCTTGCGGTCCTGCCACGCCAGGTTGCCGCCGTGCACCAGGTTGAGCGCGATGTTGATGACCTGCAGCGGCCGGTTGCCGCGCAGCGCGTGGAGCTGCACGTTGTCCTCTTCGTCGAAGCCGGTCATGGGATCGGGCCGGCGCGTGCCGGCAAGCCGGGAGGCGCCCAGGTAGGCGCGGATCAGCCGGTCGCGGTAGGCGCCGTGGAGCGAGAAGCGGTTGATGTCGACACGGCGGCCCATGACGACGACAACGGCCAGCAGCGCCAGCGCCGCCGCCAAAAGCGCCGCGCCCGGCGAGTGCATGAACGTGCCGACGAGGTCGAACCGGTCGAAGCGCGAGTCGGGATGAGACGGCCATTCGTTCCCGCGCGCCAGACCGCGGACCAACAGCGTCGTACCGAGCGACAGCGCGGCGAACAGCAGGACGATGAACAGGGGCGGCGCCAGCTTGAGGGCGGCTCCCGCCAGCTTCGAGGAGCGGCTCGCCGTGCCGGGCTGCGCCTCCTTGGCGGCGGTCTTGGAGCTGCGGCCGAGCAGCACCGTCGCCACGCCCGAGATCCCGCCCAGTGGCGCGAAGAGCTGCGGCAGGTAGGCGAGCAGC
>DASWHY010000537.1:0-8434 GCA_036397955.1 Thermoanaerobaculia bacterium
CTCGTACCACGGTACCGGCGCTTCGTACCGCGGTACCAAGACCCCGTACCGCGGAACCGCTCCTCGTCCCGCCGGTACCAGCCGCTGGTTCCCTGGTCCCGGCCTTCGGTTCCGCGGTACCAGGCGTCGGTACCGTGGTACGAGCCGCTCGTCCCGCTGTACCGGCCGCCGGTCCCGCGGTACCGCCGCCCGTTCCCTGCCTTTCACCGTCTCGTCCGCCGCGCTGGCACGCCGCTCGCACCTGTGCTCCGCCGCGGGCCGCTTCGGCCCGCGCTGCAGAAAGGAGCTCTCCAGTGCTGGCGCAGATCCGACCCGAGGACAAGGAAACGGCCCTGGCGGTGGGCGTCGTCGCCGCGGTGGTCTGGGGGCTGGGAGTGAGCCTCTACGCCTTCTTCCAAGTGGCGCAGGACATCTCCTGGGGGCAGTGGTTCGGTTCCCTGCTCGGGGGCGTCGCTGCCTGCTTGGCCGCGCCGCCTCTGCTGCTTGCGAGCGGCTCCTGGCTACGGCTTCGGAAGGTCCGTCCCAGCCGCTGAGCCTGCGATCACCAAGACGAACTCCCCCTTGAGCGCCGGCCGCTCGGCGAGCGTGGCCGCCAGCTCGCTCAGCCTCCCTCGCAGTACCTCCTCGTGCAGCTTCGTCAGCTCGCGCCCGACCGCCGCCGGGCGGTCGCCCAGCTCGGCGAGGGCGTCCGCCAGGCTCGCTAGCAGCCGGTGGGGTGACTCGAAGACGACCAGCGTGTGCCCGAGCCCCGCGAACCGCCGGTAGAAGCTGCGCCGGCGGCCGGCCTTGGGCGGCGGGAAGCCGGCGAAGGTGAAGGGGTAGGGGGGGAGCCCGGAGACGACGAGCGCCGCGAGCGACGCGGACGGCCCCGGCACCGGCTCGATCCGCACGCCGCGCGCCGCCGCCTCCCGCACCAGCAGGTACCCCGGATCGGAGAGCAGCGGCGTGCCGGCGTCGCTCGCCAGGGCGATCGTCGCCCCGTCTTCCAGCGCCGCCAGCAGCCGCGGCAGCCGCTGCCGCTCGTTGTGCTCGTGGAGGGAGACGAGCGTTTTTTTCAACCCGAGACGGGCGAGGAGCCGGCCGGTGTGGCGGGTGTCCTCGCAGGCGACCAAGTCGGCGCGCTCGAAGGCGGCCCGCGCCCGCGGCGAGAGGTCGTCGAGGTTGCCGATCGGGGTGGCGACGACGAGGAGCGTCCCAGCGCCGCCATCCTTTAGTTGCCTCCGAAGCCCTAGACCCGGGTCTCTCACCTGGTGCTCATCGGGTTCGGCCGCGGCCCGCTGGTCCCGCCCCGCCCGACGCTCCTAGTCCCGCGGGATCTCCTGGTCGAGGTTGATCGCGCTGCCGGAAAGGCGCGCGATGAGCATCAGCCGCCGCTTGAAGCGGTTCTGCCGCTCGCGCTGCACGATGCCGTCGACCGCCGCCTGCGGGTAGCCGCGCTCGACCACCTCGGCCGGCGTCAGGCCGACGTCGTAGAGCAGGTAGAGCACCTCGTCGGCGGTCGGGTAGTCGCTCCCCAGGTCCTCCTCGTCCGTCTGCCCCGGCCAGAGATCGGCCGACGGCGGCTTGGCGACCACCGCCTCGGGCAGCTCCAAGTGGCGCGCGAGCTGCCAGACCTGCTGCTTGTAGAGGTCGCCGAGCGGGTTGAGCGAGCTGGCGTTGTCGCCGAAGACGGTCGAGTAGCCGAGCAGGATCTCGGTCTTGTTGGAGGTCCCGAGCACCAGGCAGCCGAGCGCCTTGGCCTGGTCGAAGAGGATCGCCATGCGCTCGCGCGCCATCTTGTTGCCCAAGCGCACGCGGTCGGCGGCGCCGGCCTGCGCGAAGTAGGCGTCGACCATCGGCGAGATGTCGAAGCCTTTGCAGCAGATGCCGAGCTGCTCGGCGACCAGCCGTCCGTGCGCGGCGGAGTCGGCGGTCGAGGTGCGGTAGGGGAGGAGGAAGCCGTGTACCCGCTCGGGGCCGAGGGCGCGGGCTGCGAGCGCCGCGGCGAGCGCCGAGTCGACGCCGCCCGAGAGGCCGACGACGACGCCGGCGGCGCCGGCGTTCTCGACCGCGTCGCGCACGAAATCGGTGAGCACCGCCACCGCCAGCGGGGCGTGGAGCTCCAGGCGCGCCGCCACCTCGCCGCGGCGCATCAGGCCGGTCCCACGACGTCGGTGCGCTCGTCGTCGAGGAGCGGCAGGCGGAAGCGCAGGCGGTCGGCCTCGCGCAGGTCCACCTCGGCGACCAGCAGGTGCTCTTCGAGGAACGGCGCCCGCGCCGCGACCTCGCCGCCGGGGCGAACGAGGTGGCTGCCGCCGGGGTAGAACGACCCCTCCTCCCAGCCGACGCGCGAGCAGTAGGCGACCCAGCAGGTGTTGAGCAGAGCGGTCGAGCGCGTCAGCACCTCCCAGGTGTCGGAGTTCTCCGGCACCGGGCCGGGGCCGACGCGGCCGGGGCTCACCGAGGGGACGACGATCAGCTTGGCGCCGCCGAGGGCCATCCGCCGCGCCAGCTCGGCGTGCCAGAGGTCCTCGCAGATGAGCACCCCGAGCTTGCCGCCGGCGATCGGCACCAGGCCGAGCGAGCGCCCGCGGGCGAAGAAGCGCTCCTCCTGGAAGATGCCGTAGGTCGGGAGGTAGACCTTGCGGTGGGTGTGGACGACGGCGCCTTCCTGGAGGACGAGCGCGCTGTTGTGGAGGGTGCCGTTCTCGTCCTCCTCGACCAGGCCGACGACGACGGTCATGCCGGCGGCCGCCGCGGCGAGCCGCGCGACGTGCGGCGAGCGCTGCGGCGCGAGCGCCAAGCGCGGCGTCAGGTGGAGAAGCCGGTAGCCGGTGAGGGAGAGCTCGGGGAAGACGAGCAACTCGACCCCGGCGGCGCGCGCCTCCTCGATGCGGGCGAGGTGGCGGGCGAGGTTCTCGTCGAGGTCGCCCAAGCGGGAGTCCACCTGGGCCAGGCCGACCCGCAGGGCTCCGCCGGTCGTCATCGAGCGGGATGCTAGCATGCGGTCATGCACCGCCCGGGCGCGCCCAGAGGGGCGGTTTGGCTCCTCGCCGCGGCGCTCCTGCCGGCACCCGCTCCCGCCCAAGACACCGCGCCGCCCGCGCCCTCGACGGCCCCTTACGAGCTGCGCGACCGCATCGTCGCGGTGGTGGACGAGGACCCGATCCTCGCCTCCGACGTCGAGCGGGTGATCGCCCTCGGGCTCGCCAACCGCGAGCCCGGCGAGGGCCAGGAGGCCTTCCGCCGCCGCGTGCTCGACGGGCTGATCGACCAGCGCCTGCGCGCCCACGAGATCGACCGCTTCGGGCTCGGCCAGGTGGACGTGAAGCTGGTGGACGAGCACGTCGCCGAGATCCGCTCGCGCTTCGAGAGCGAGGAGGCCTTCCGGCGGCGGCTCGAGGAGCTGGACCTCGACATCGAGGGCCTGCGCCAGCTCGTCGCGCGGCAGCTCGCGGTCCTCGAATACGTCAACGAGCGGCTGGCGGTGCGCGTCTTCGTCACCCTCGACGAGATCAACGAGTACTACGAGAAGGTGCTGGTGCCGCAGCTCCGGGCGCAGGGGGCGCCGGTGCCGCCGATCGAAGAGGTGCGCGAGGACATCCGCGAGCTGCTCCGCGAGCAGCGCCTCAACCGCGAGGTCGAGACCTGGACCGAGCAGCTCCGCCGTGAGGCCGACGTCTCCCGCTTCCCCGACGAGCCCAAGGGACCACTGCCGCCGGTGGTGGAGATGATCGAGGAGCCGTAGCCGCACGCCCGTGGTTATCCAGCGCGTGTGTCGGTGCGCAGCTGGTAGCCAGGAGGATCGCCGCCGATGGTTTGACTCGCCGCCCCGAGTTGGCGAGAATGTCCCCGACTCCTAGCAACGCAGTCGCGTAACGGCGCGTCTGCGGCTGGTGTTTAGCCAGCCCGAAAGCATTGATAGAGATTCTTCCCCGAGCTTCGCTCGGGGCCGCTCGAGAGTAGGAGTCATGGTGCCGTGGCTTGAGCATCCGCGCTACGTTCCCGCACGAGAACGGCTGATCGAGTATCTACGGTCAGACCGGTATCGCTTTAGGCGCCTCGCTCCAGTCATTTTTCTTTGCGGCGGAGCGAACAGCGAGCGACGAGCGACGCTGCGCGACTATCTTAGAGGGCATTTCCCTCACCTTGGCCTCTTTTACGCGGAGCGCGTTTGGGAGCATATTGCTTCCCGAACCGATCGTGGCGCACTAAAGATGGAGGCCGACTTAGCTCTACTCGCTGATTTAGTCGTTATTATCGTTGAAAGTCCGGGTACATTCACGGAGCTGGGAGCGTTCTCGCTGAGCGATCCACTGCGTGCCAAGCTCCTAGCGATCGTTGACAGAGCGTATGAGGACGACGAGTCATTCGTCACAACAGGACCGCTGCGCTGGATCACAATGGAATCCAGGTTTGCTCCGCCCATTTATGTTAGCTTGGACCGAATTCTTGAAGCTGCTGATGAAGTTGAGGACCGTCTCTTGCGAATTCCGACATCCCGTGCCACCAAAATCTCAGATCTTGCTGAGAGCCCAAAGCATCTTCTGTTCTTCCTCTGTGATCTGATCGCTGTCATCTACCCAGTAACTCTTGAGATGATCGAATACTATCTCGCTCGTATCGCACCATCGATTCTCTCCAGCGATATTGATGTCCCAACGCTAGTTGGCTTGGCAGTCGCCATGGAAGTGTTGGCCGTACATTCGGTCACACTAGAAGCTGGAGAAGTGCAGGTCTTTTCGCCCTCGGCACCCAACGTCCTTGAGCATCCATTTCACCATCGCAAGCTCTTAGACCTACCAAGTCAGCGTGCTGCTCATGTGTCAGTTCTCCTCGCTCTTCCCGAGGCCAGAGCAGTGTTGGCGAGCTTGAGGAGCGGGTCGTGATCCTTGAGCGGATGGCCAGCGAGCTCGGGCTTCCCAGCGGTTTTATCCTGAGCCTCGCTCGGTCCGCCTCGCACGAATACAAGACCTACCGCATTGCAAAACGCAATGGTGAGTTTCGGACAATTCATCATCCTTCGCGCCGCCTCAAGGCGCTTCAGCGATGGCTTTTGCGTAACGTGATCGCCAACCTGCCCGTTCATGCGGCAGCTGCTGCCTATAGGCCAAGGCGATCGATTCTAGATAATGCTAGCAGGCACGTGGCTAGCGGCTACCTTTTGAGGATGGATTTCGCAAACTTCTTTCCTTCCATCACCCAGGTGGACTTAGCTAGGTATATCGCGGAGCGTCGGCCTTTATTCGATGGTTGGGCACCGCAAGATATCGATCTATTCTGTAGACTGGTCTGCCGTCATGCCGTACTAACGATTGGCGCACCCACTTCGCCCGGCCTGTCAAACGCTCTTTGCTATGATCTTGACGTCGCTTTGGCTACAATTAGTGTACGAGGCAACGTGACGTATACCCGTTACGCCGACGACCTATTCTTCTCGACCACACAGAAGGGCGTCCTACGAGATTTTGAGCAGGAGGTCGAACGTGCTGTCGAGAAGGTGCAGGTTCCGGCGGGCCTGAGGATGAACCGCGACAAGACTCGGCATTCGTCGAAGCGAGGAGCTCGACGTGTCACCGGCATAGTGTTGGGCAGCGATGGTAAGGCGCATGTTGGCCGGAAGCGCAAGCGCGAGATTCGTGCGTTGATCCATCGCTATGACACGTTGGACGATGCAAGGCGAGCATCGCTGGCGGGCATGATTGCCTATGCCACGGGCCTTGATCCGGCGTTCATGAATCGGCTAATCGACAAGTATGGTCTGCGGGTCGTCCGCCGAGCAATGCGTATTCCTAACCCATAGGTCGCATCGTTAGATGATACGGCAGCGGCGGCGAGGGTGCCTTGGCGAGTCGAGTATGCGGTTCGGTAATGACGGTGTGCAGACGATCTACGATCGTACGGTCTCCACTACCCTGGTCCCCGGAGCAAGTTCCAGAACCCGCGGGGATCGAGGATCGGGAGCGGGGCGCGTCCGCCGAGCTCTAACAGGTCCTTGTCGCCGGTCACGAGGAGATCGGCCGCGCCTGCGATCGCCGAGGCGAGGACCCATTGATCGTCGGGATCGCGCGCCGGCTCGCTCGCCGCCGCCTCGGGTCTGGCGACCACTTCCTGCTCGCGGAGGAGCTCTTCGATCGCCTGAACTTGGGCCGGCGGGACGCCGATCTTTTCCTGCAGAGTGCGCCGCAGCTCCTCGATGACGACTTCGCCGACGACCAACTGATGGTCGGCGAGGACGTGGCGGAGGACGTCGGCACAGAGGCCGCGGGTGGCAAAGGCACTGACGAGGACGTTGGTGTCGAGGAAGACCCTCACGAGACGTCGCGAAAGACGTCCTCGTCCGTGAGGTAGCCGCGGGCTTCCGCGAAAGGCATCACCTGGCGGCGGAGCTGCTCGAAGCGCAGCAAGCCCAACTGCCGCCGCAGCGCGTCGCGCACGACGTCGCTCCGGGTGCGGCCGGTCTCCGCGCAGAGACGGTCGAGGAGGCGCTCGAGATCCTCATCGAGGCGGATAGTGAGGGCGCCCTTCATGTCTTGCATTGTACTACGCCGGGGCGCCGCAGCTCATGCTGTTCGCCGCGGACTAGAAGCGGAAGAGGAACCCGAAGTGGCCGCCCAGGGCGAGGTAGTCGTCCACCGTGGCGGTGCGGCCGGAGACCCGGTCGGTGACCTGCCAATCGGCCAGGTGCTGGTCGGCCCGCAGCGCGAACTCGAACGCCCAGCGCTGGCCCAGCAGGCGGCGCACGCCGGCCGAGAGCTGCGCCACGACCTCGTCGTCGGCCTCGGTGTGGATGTCGAAGCGGCCGCCGTTGGCGAGCGGCCCGGCGGCGTCGGGCACGTCGATCGAGGCGAGGCCGAGCCCGGCGCCGAGGAACCACGCGGTGCGGCCCTGCGGGTTGCCGAAGAGGCGCTCGACCCAGGCGCTGATCGTCGTCGACTCCGCGATCACGTCCACCGGCTCCACGGCCGAGCTCTGCACCAGCCCGACGATCTTCGCCGGCTCCTCGAAGTCGTACTCCGCGGTGTCGATGCCGAAGCCGAGCTGCCAGCGGTCGCCCAGGCGGGCGTGGCCGAAGAGGCCGTAGCCGGGGATGTCGTTGGCGGGCTCGCCGTCGGCAGCCAGGATGGCGCCGCGCAGGCCCAGGTCGAAACGCTGGGCCGCGGCCGGCGGGGCGGCGAGAGCGAGCGTGAGCGCGGAGACGGCGAGGACGGCGGCGAGGGTCGATCGCATCGAGGGATCTCCTTGCGCAGAAACGGCGTCGCGGGGTTGGACGCCGGCGGGCGGGAAATCCTTCGCGGGCGCCGCCGCCTCAGCGCGCGCCGGCGTACAGCCGCTCGTAGTGCTCGCGCGTGGTGAGGACCCGGCGCAGGTAGGCGCGGGTCTCGCGGAAGCCCACCTTGGTCAGGTACTCGGCCGGGTCGTCGCTCGCGCAGTAGCCGCGCCAGAGGCGCGCCTGCGGCGGGCCGGCGTTGTAGGCGGCGACCGCGAGGTGCTCGGCGCCGCCGACCTCGCGCAGCAGCTCGGCCAGGTAGGCGGCGCCCAGGGCGAGGGACACCTCCGGCCGATAGAGGTCCCCCGGCCCCACCCGCTGCAGCTCGGTCTGCGCCGCCACCCGCCGCGCCGTCGGGGTCACGAGCTGCGCCAGGCCGCGCGCCGCCGCCCCCGAGAACGCCCGCGCGTCGAAGCGGCTCTCCTCGCGCACTAGGGCGGCGAGGAGATGCGGATCGACCCGCCGCCGCCGCGCCTCGGCGAGGAGGGCGTCGCGGTGCGGCAGCGGGTAGAGCAGGGCGTGGAAGACGGACGGCTGGAGGGCGAGGGGGAGGCGGTCCGGGGTGCGCAGGCGGATCGCTTCGGCGAGGAGGATCGACCGCGGCGCTTCCCCGGCGCGGGCGAGGAGCAGGCTTCCGGTGAGCGCCAGCGACGGGTCGGACGGCGGGAAGCGCGCGCCCACCGCCGGCGCCCCCTCGCGCCAGAGGCCGAGCCCGAGGAGCACCTCCTCGGGCGTCTCCAGTGTTTCCCTCCAGAGCGGCCAGCGCTCGACCGGCACCTGCGTCAGAAGCAGGAACGGCGCGGTGCCCGGATCATCCGCCAGCCGGCGCAGCAGCGCGGCGCGCGCCGCCTGGCCGATGCGCGTGCCCGGAGCGAGAAGCCAGGCGGCGTGGAGGTCGGTCGGCGCGCGCGCGCCGGCCAGCCGCCGCGCCTCGACGGCCGCGGTCGCCGCGAGGGCCGGCGCCGCGGCGCGCGCCAACGCCGCCCGCGCGAACGGGCTCGCGGGGTCCTCGCGCGCCGCCGCGGCGTAGGCGCGCACCGCGCCGATCTCGTCTCCCGCCGCCTCCAACCGCCGCCCGCGCCAGTAGGCCAGCTCGATCGCGTCCTCCGGAGTGCCGAGCGCCGCTTGCGCCAGCCAGCCGCGGGCGCGGTCGTGGCGGCCGCGCGCGAGGTCGGAGGCGGCGAG
>DASWHY010000538.1:0-18106 GCA_036397955.1 Thermoanaerobaculia bacterium
CGCTGCGCCGAGGAGCGCCGGGCGGCCTTCATCCCGTTCCTGATGGCCGGCGACCCGGACCTCGGGACGACCGAGGCGCTGCTCGAGGCCCTCGCCGCCGGCGGCGCCGACCTGATCGAGCTCGGGGTGCCGTTCTCCGACCCCATCGCCGACGGCCCGGTCAACCAGCGGGCGGCGGCCCGCGCGCTCGCCGCCGGCACCAAGCTCTCCGGCATCCTCCACACCGTCGCCGCGGTGCGCGACCGGCTGGGGCTGCCGATCGTCCTCTTCACCTACTTCAACCCGCTCCACGCCCGCGGCCTCGAGCGCTTCGCCGAGCAGGCGGCGGCGAGCGGCGTGGACGGCGTCCTCTGCGTCGACCTGCCGCCGGAGGAGGCCGAGCGCGAGCTGGTGCCGGCCCTGGCCGCGCAAGGGATCGACACCATCTTCCTCCTCGCTCCGACCAGCACCCGCGAGCGGGTGCAGCGGGTGGCACGTCTCGCCTCGGGGTTCGTCTACTACGTCTCGCGCACCGGCGTCACCGGCGAGCGCGACGCCCTGCCACCCGAGCTGGCGCGCGAGGTGCGCCGCGTGCGGCGCAAGCTCGACCAGCCGCTGGCGGTCGGCTTCGGCATCTCGACCCCGGCGCAGGTGGCGGCGCTGGGCGAAGTGGCCGACGGCATCGTCGTCGGCAGCGCTCTGGTTCGGCTCGTCGAGCAGATGGGCAATGACCCGGGGCTGCCGGAGGCGCTGGAGGAGCGGGTGCGCCAGCTCTCCGCGCCCCTCCGCCGCCGCGCCGAGCGCCGCCGTGCGTAGCGCCCGGCCTACGTGCCGGGCGTTTTCGCGATGAGCCCCGACCCGATCGCGCTGGAGGTCCCGGCGCAGGTCCACGGGCACGTCCTGCTGCGCGTCCCCGCCGGCGAGCCGCCGGCGGGCGGCTGGCCGCTCTTGGCCGGCTTCCACGGCTACGCCGAGACCGCCGAGAAGCACCTGGCGCAGCTCGAGACCATACCCGGCGCCGAGGGCTGGTCGCTCTGCGCCGTCCAGGCCCTCCACCCCTTCTACACCCGCGGCAACGAAGTGGTGGCGGGGTGGATGACTCGCTTCGCGCGCGAGCGCACGATCGCCGACAACACGGCCTACGTCGCGGCGGCGCTTGCCGCCGCGCGCGGGCAGCTTGGCGCCGCCGGCTCCGGCCGGCTCGCCCTCCTCGGGTTCTCGCAGGGGGTGGCGATGGCCTACCGCGCCGCCGCCGACCACGTCCGCCGCGGCGTCGCCTGCCACGGCCTCGTGGCCCTCTCGGGCGACGTGCCGCCCGAGCTGGCGGCCATGGACCTGGGCGGCTTTCCGGCCGTCCTCATCGGCCGCGGCACGCGCGAGGAGTGGTACTCGGAAGAGAAGCTGGCCGCCGACCTGGCGCTCCTGGCCGAGAAGAGGGTGGCGGCGCGCGCCGTCCGCTTCGAGGGCGGGCACGAGTGGACCGACCCCTTCCGCCGCGCCGCCGGCGAGTTCCTCGACGGCGTCTTCGCCTGAAACAGACCTGAAAACAGAAAGGGCGCCCCATGCGGGGAGCGCCCTCAGGAAAGTCCAGCGAGACCGAGGGTTACTGGGCCGGCGGCGGCTCGGTCGTGCCGGTCGCGTCGGTGGTCGCGTCGGTACCCATGTCGGTGGTCATGCCGGTATCCATGGGCTCCGTCGTCATGTCCATCCCGGTGTCCATTCCGGTGTCGGTGACCGCCTCGTCCGTCGCGTCGTCGTCGTCCCGGTCGCCACAGGCCACCATCGGCACCATGACCCCGGCCAGCAGCAGGCACAGCATGCTGAAGTGGATGAACTTCCTCATCTGTCTTCTCCCCTTTGTAATTGACTGGATGATATGAAACGGGATGGCGACGATCAGCTCTGGTCGCCGACCTTGATCAAGTTTATCACTCTCTTGACGCCGTCGGTCTCGCGGGCCAGCCGCTCGGCCTCGGTGCGCGCCGAGTCCTTCTCCACCCGGCCCTGCAGCGTGACCACCCCCTCGTTGGTGTCCACGTCGATGTTGAACGGGTTGATGTCGCCGTCGGTCGCCAGCTTGGCCTTGACCGCGGCGGTGATCGCGGCGTCGTCGATCTGCGTCCCCGCGGTGGTGGTGGAGCTGCAGGCGGCCAGCGAGGTCACGGCCACGACGGCCAGGACCAGCAGGATGCGATGTGCGCTTGCCTTGTTCATCTCGTTCTCCTCACGTCGCAAGACCTAGGTTGTTTCCTTCCGGGCTCGTCGGCACAGACTGCTTCACGGAGGTCCAAGAAAGCAGGTTCTGTGCCATTCGCCCGGGGAGGTTAGGTCGTCGCGCGTGAGGTCGGGGCGTGCGGCGGAGTATACGCAGGCAGCCCCCGCGCCTCAAGGGGGGTGTCAACCCCTATTCCAGCTTATACGTATTCAGCCGGTTGTACAGCGTCTTGAGGCTCACCCCCAGCACCTCGGCGGCCTTCCGCTTGTTGCCGCCGTGGAGCTCGAGGGTGGCCAGGATCAGCCGCTTCTCGACGTCGGCGATCGAGGCGCCGACCTGGAAGTGCAGGCTCTTGGCGCCGCCCGAGTCGCCGCCCAGCTCGTGGGGCAGGCAGCGGGGAGTGATCTCGCCGTCGGCCATGATGTAGGCGCGGTGGACGACGTTCCTGAGCTCGCGCACGTTGCCCGGCCAGGAGTGCTCGCGGAAGCGCTCCATCGCCTCCTCGGAGAGCGTCTTGGCGGTCCCCTCGTGCTGGTTGAGCTCGGCGAGGAAGTAGTGGGCGAGCAGGTCGACGTCGTCGCCGCGGTCGCGCAGCGGCGGCATCAGGATGGGGAAGACCGACAGCCGGTAGAGGAGGTCTTCGCGCAGCTTGCCGTCGGCCACCGCCTGATGCGGGTCGCGGTTGGAGGCGGCGATGACCCGCACGTTGACCTCCACCGGATGGTCGCCGCCGATGCGCATGAAGCCGCCGGTCTCGAGCACCCGCAGGAGCTTGACCTGGAGCTCGATCGGCATCTCGGTGATCTCGTCGAGGAAGAGGCTGCCGTTGTTGGCGCGCTCGAAGTAGCCCTTGTGCAGGCGGGCGGCGCCGGTGAAGCTGCCGCGCTCGTGGCCGAAGAGCTCGCTCTCGATGAGGGTCGGCGAGATGGCGCCGCAGTTGAGCGGCAGAAACGGCGCCCGGGCGCGGCGCGACAGCAGGTGCAGGCTCTGCGCCGCCAGGTCCTTGCCGGTGCCGCTCTCGCCGACGAAGAAGACGGTGGCGTCGGTCGGCGCCACCCGGGTCATCATCTCGTAGACCGCGTGCATCGGCGGCGAGGCGCCGAGCAGCAGCTCCAGCCGGTCCGACTCGCGCTCCTGCGGCTGCGCCGCGGCCGCGGCGGCCGCCGCCGGCGCCGGCTGGGCGCTCGCCACGTTGGCGAGGATCGCCTTGAGGCGGCTGATGTCGAGCGGCTTGGTGAGGTAGTCGCTGGCCCCCAGCCGCAGCGCCTGGACCGCGCTCTCGACGTCGGCGTGGCCGGTCATCAGCACGACCTCGGTCGGCCGGTCGCGGTCGAGGTCCTTGAGCAGCTCGGTGCCGCGCCCGTCCGGCAGGTAGAGGTCGATCAGCGCCACGTCGGGGGTGCGGTGGCTGACTTGCGCGCGCGCGTCGCGCAGGTTGGTGGCGATGTTGGTGGTGAAGCCCTGCGCCTCGATCAGCTCGGCGAGCGCCGAAAGGAAGTTCGGGTCGTCGTCGACGGCGAGGGCGTGTGGCATTCGATGGTGGGCTCCCGGGGGCCTGGCGGCCCCCCTAGCGAGTGGATGCCGGCCATTCTAGCTCGTAGGCGGTCGGTCGGTCGGCCGGACCGTGCCGCCGCAGCTCGCCGCCGCTCGCCGCGAGCAGCGCGGCGGCGACCTCCAGCGCGGCGGGGTCCTCCTCCGCCGCGGCCGGCGCCTCGAGCCCGGCGTGCGGCGGGGCGATCGGCTCGCCGCCGATCGTCACGCAAAGCTGCCCGTCGCCGTGGGTGAGCCGGAGTGTCAGGGTGGTGCCGCCGGCCGCTCCTTCGAGCGCGGCCAGCCCGACGAGGAGGAGCGCCTGCTTGAGCAGATGGCGGACGCCCAGGATCGTCGCCGGCTCGTCCGGGCCCTCGAAATCCACCTGCACCTGCCGCTTGCGGGCCGGCGCCACGAGCAGGGCGGCGAGTTCGCCGACCAGCTCGCCCAGGTCCACGCTCTCGGGCTCCGGCGAGCGCTCGGCGGTCTGCGCCAGCCAGATCTCGATGCCGCGATGAAGGCGCGACAGCTCCTCGCGCAAGACGCGCAGGTAGCGCGCCTGCCGCTCGCGCGCCTTGGGGTCCGAGGCGAGACTGCCGGTGATGGTCTCCTTGAGGATCTCCAGGTTGAAGACCATCGAGTTGATCGGCGCCCGCAGGTCGTGGGCCACCGCCGGGGTGATGGCGGCGACCGCCCGCATGTGGGCCGCCAGGCGCCGGTCCTCGGCGCGGTCGGTCTCGTCTGAGGTCATGGCGAGGGCCCTCCGACCCGCGAAATGTTTACATCGGCCGAGCGGGACGAGGGGCTCGGCGACGACGCGGCAGACTGCATGGGTGCCGGAAGACAGCAAGCAAGCGCGGTGCCGGGCTGCGGCTCCGGCACGACGCGTGCACCCGGGCCGGCCGCCATGGAGAGGGCGACGCCCACCGCCGATCCGGTCGCCAGCGCCCGCGCCGCCGGGCTCCGCTACGTCAGCGACCGCGCTCCCGGGATCCGCCGCCGGCGGCGCGGCAAGGGCTTCGCCTACCGCCTGCCGGACGGCACCCCCCTGCGCGACCGCGCCGAGCGGCGGCGGATCGCGAAGCTCGCCATCCCGCCGGCCTGGACCGACGTCTGGATCTGCCCCCAGGCGAACGGCCACCTCCAGGCCACCGGCCGCGACGCCCGCGGCCGCAAACAGTACCGCTACCACCCCGACTGGCGCGACGTCCGCGACGAGACCAAGTTCGGGCGCCTGATCGCCTTCGGCGAGGCGCTGCCCGCGCTGCGCCGGCGGGTGGAAGAGGACCTCGGCCGCCAGGGGCTGCCGCGCGAGAAGGTGTTGGCCGCGGTGGTACGGCTCCTGGAGACCACCCTCCTGCGCGTCGGCAACGAGGAGTACGCGCGCGCCAACAACTCCTTCGGCCTGACCACGCTGCGCAACCGCCACGCCGCGGTCGAGGGGTCCACCGTCCGCTTCGCCTTCCGCGGCAAGAGCGGCAAGGAGGTCCAGGTGGACATCCAGGACCGCCGAGGCGAGCCGCAACGTCGTCCAAGCGGTCAAGGAGGTCGCCGAGCAGCTCGGCAACCGGCCGGCGATCTGCCGCAAGTACTACATTCATCCCGGCGTGCTGGAGGCCTACGTCGAAGGCGTGTTGGCCGGCGCGGCGGCGGCCGCCGAGACCGCCCGCCAGCCGAGCGACGGCCCGGCCCTCTCTTCCCTCGAGCGCCGCACCTTGAATCTCCTCCGCGAACGGCAGGAGGCCGCGGCGTAGTGCCCGGCCCAAATGCGACGGGCGCTCCCGGAGGAGCGCCCGCCTCGGGCCACCCGGTTCTCGCGCCCTAGCGGACCAGGGCCTCCACGTTGACGTGGCTCTCGGCCAGCTTGGTCAGCTTCTCGTCGGTCAGCTTCTCCTCGCTCAGGTTCTGCTTGAGCAGGGTCAGCGCCTCCCGCTCGCCGAGCATCTCGGCCCAGGTGCAGAGGGTGCCGTAGGTCGCGATCTCGTAGTGCTCGACCTTCTGGGCGGCGGCGATCAAGGCCGCGTCGCGGGTGGCGTCGTCGCCCCGCAGCTTGACGGTCTCGTTGCCCTCCTTGATGAGCCCCTTCATCCCCTCGCAGGTCTTCCCCTTCGCCTTCTCGCTCAGCCGCTCGAAGGCCCGCTCCAGGCGGGCGACCTGCCCCTCGGTCTGCTTCAGGTGCTGCGCAAAAGCGTTCTTGAGGTCGGGCGCCGTCGCCGCCTCCGCCATCTTCGGCAGGGCGTTGAGGACCTGCTTCTCGGCGTCGTAGATGTCCTGGAGCTCGTGGAGGAAGAGTTCTCTGAGTGATGCGAGCTTCATGCAGTACCTCCTTCGCTGAACTGTTGATCAGATTGGCGCGGCGCCCGGGGCCGTGACCCGCTGCATCCTCGTGATGTGGCGACCGCCGGGCACCGCGCCGGCCATTGCTGAAGGTCGCAAGAAGCGTGCCGGCAGGGCAGATGCGCTGGCTCTCGCTCACTCGTCGCCCCAGCCCTCGGATCGACCCCCGCGGTGGCTCCAGGGCGGCCTAATCGCCACGATTGGGCGCTTCGCACCCGTCGCGGACCAAGAGCGACTTCCTACACGGCTTCGCAGGGGAAGGCGCCGACGTCCTGGACGGGCGGGGCGGCGGTGAGGTCGGGATTGGTGTAGGTCCGGGTGAGGCCGGTCAGCGTGTCGGTGACGGCGACGGTGAGGCCGAGGTTGGTGCCGGCGGAGTAGAAGACCCACCGCTTCTGGTTGACGGCGCAGCCGTCGAGCACCTTGAGCAGCATCTCGGGGTTGTCCGGGGCGAAGAACCAGAAGAGGCCGCCGTCGCCGACTCCGAGGGAAGTCAAGGGAATCGTGTGGGCCCGGCCGGCGAGGCCGCCCGCCTGGACCGTCGCGTAGTCCACCGTCACGCGGAAGCGGGAGGCGATGCAGAGGGTGGTGTCGCCGGTGACACACCCCGCGCCGTCCGCAGCCCAGCTCGTGGGCGGAGGGTTCTCCTTCTGCGGCGGCCGGAGATCCGGTGCGGCGCGCGAGGCGATGCCCAGATCGCTCACCGGGCAGGAGAAGGCGGCCGTGTCCTGTACGGGGGCGGCCGGGGTGAGGTCGGGGTTCGTGTAGGTCCTTTGTGCTCCCGTCTGGGTGTCGGTCACCGTCACATCGAGGCCGACGTTGGTGCCAGCCGAGAAGAAGACCCAGAACTTGGAGTTGACCCCGCAGCCGTTCAGGACCTTGAGCAGCAGCTCGGGGTTCGACTGGGAGAAAAACCAGAACAGGCCGCCGTGGGCCACGCCCAGCTCGGCGAGGGAAAGCGCGTGCCCCGCGCCGTCGAGGCCGCCCGCCTGCGTCGTGTGCCAGTTGATCTTCGCCTGGAAGCGCTGGTCGCCCGGCTGGTCGTCGAGGCAGAGGAGTGTCGCCTGTGCCC
The DNA here is from genome assembly GCA_036397955.1 of Thermoanaerobaculia bacterium. Classification (GTDB taxonomy): domain Bacteria; phylum Acidobacteriota; class Thermoanaerobaculia; order Multivoradales; family UBA5704; genus DASUNQ01. The sequence continues at coordinate 7,134 of DASWHY010000538.1, forward strand.
GGGACTCGGCCGTTGCCGGGGTGTTGGTGAGCGAGAACGAGACCGTCTTCGCCGAGCCCAGCGGCGTGGCCGTCACCTGATAGGAGCCCGTCTGGCAGGTGGCCGTGCAGGCAGCCTGGGCCCTGCCGGAGCGATCGGTGAGGACGCTGATCGTGCTCTTGCCGTTGGCGAAGACGCAGGAGGCGGCGCTGGCGGGAGCGGCAAAGTCCACTCGCACTCCCGGGGCTGGGCTTCCCCACGCCGTCTTCACGGTCACTTCGAGGGGTGGCCCGAACGCGTTCGACACCGGCGCCGACTGCCCCCCGCCGAGCGTCGCCTGCACCTCGGGATCCGGCGGGGCCAGCACGGCTCCGAAGCGCACCGCGCGGAAGCGGCGGTTCATAGAATCGTGGAAGAAGAGGTTTCCTTCGCTGTCCGTATCGATCGCCCCCGCACTCCACCCCGCGCCCAACATCTTCGCGGAGGTGGCCGGTCCTCCGTCACCGGCGAAGCCTGTCTCGCCCGTCCCCGCCACCGGCCAAGAGCTGCCGTCGGGGAGGAACCGCCAGACCCTGGCCCCCGCATGGACGAACAGACCGCCATGGCTATCGGCAACCAGCTTACTTATGCTGCCGACGCCGGTCATGTCGCTGAAGGTGTTGATGATGCCTGTCGTACTCACCTTCCGGATGCGGTCGTTGCACGTATCGCCGATGAAGAGATTCCCATCCGGGTCGACGGCGACGCCGAAGGGGGTGTTGAGGCAGGCTTCGAGCGCCGCCCCGCCGTCGCCGCAGAAGTAGCTCCCGCGGCAGTAGCCCTCGAAGCCGTTGAGCGGCCCGCCGCCCGCAGCCGTGATGATGATCCCAGTCGCCTTCTCCACCCGCCGGATGCGGTTGTTGTTGGTGTCGGCGATGAAGAGGTTTCCGTCGCGATCGAGAGCGATGTCCCAGGGTTGGGTGAGGTGCGCGTGGGTCGCCGGACCGCCGTCCCCGGAGTAGCCTCGGTCACCCTCCCCGGCGACGTGGTGGGTGAAGCCACCGGGGTCCACGTAGTGGACGGGCCCCTCGCAGCACATGTAGAACCCACCTCGGCCGTCGCTGACCATGGCAGCCGGGGCTGCGCCGACCGCTGAGATGTGGCGACCGTCGCCCGGTCCGGGACCGAATCCTCCAAGGCCGGTGCCGCCGAAGGTGGAGATCTGCCCGCGGCGGTCGATCTTGAAGATCCACAGGGAGATGCCGTCCGTCAGCAGCAGATCGCGGGAGGGGAGGAACATCAGGTCGCCCACCTCGCCGGGAAGGACGGCGCCGACCGCAGGCCCTGGGACGCCGAGGGCGCGCGGCGCGATGCCAGCGACGGTCTCGAGAAGGCCGGTCTGGAGGTTGATCCGCCGGACGCGGGCGACCGCCTGGTCGGTGAACAACAGGTTGCCGGCCGGATCGAGGGCGAGGCTCGAGGGCAAGACGAAGCGCACCTGGTCGATCGGCGTGCCATCCTCGCTGACGCCCAGGATGCCGTCTCCCCAGGAGTCCAGCACCTGACCGAGCCGGCTGTACTTGACGACCCTTCCCTCCATGCCGACGAAGACGTTGCCGGAGTCGTCCACGGTGATCCCCCACGGACGAATGAGCGGTGGTTGGCTGGGCCGGGGTAGGACGGTCGAGATGATGCCGGTCTCGAGGTCGATCCGGCGCACCTTGCCACCGAACTGCTCCACGACGTACAGATGCTTGCCGGGATCGAGAGCGAGGCCGCCGTAATCGTTGAAGATGTGCTCGATCTCCGCCCCGGTTGCCGGGCCGCCGTCGCCCGAGGAGCCAGAGGTCCCGTTACCCGCGATCGTGTCGATCGTTCCGTCCGGCCGGATCCGCCGGATCCTGGCGTTCCGGAAGTCGATGAAATAGAGCGTGCCCCCGGGCGCAACCGCCAGGTAGGTAGGGTTGTGGATCTGAGCCGCGGTCGCTGGTCCGCCGTCGCCAGAGAAGCCGGCGACGCCGGTGCCGGCGATCGTCGTGATGATGCCGGTCTTTGCGTCGACGCGCCGGATACGATTTCCCTCATCCGGGATGTAGGCGTTGCCCGTCGCGTCCAGCACGCAGGTGCGTGGGAAGATTATCCCGGTCTTGGTGGCGGGGCCGCCGTCCCCGACATCGTATGTGCCGTTGCCTGCGAACGGCTCGAGAATCCCATCCGTTCGAATGCGAACCACGCGATGCTCGTTGGGGCCCGCCACATAGATGTTGCCCGCGGCATCGCTGCTGATCCCGAACGCATTGATGCTGGCAGTCGTGGCGGGCAGGTAGAACCGACTGTAGAGACCGACGCCCGCGACGGTGGTGATGGATCCCGGCGGAAGATCCTCGAGCTTCGGCGGCACGTAGAGAAACTCGGCATAGGCGCTGCCACCGGCCGTGGTGACCTTGACCAGGGCGTAACCGTTGTCGCGCGCCGGTGTGGTGAACTGGATCTGAGTGGCCGACTGAGCGCTCGGGACGACCGGTAAGCCGTCGAGCTCCACCGTCGCTCCGACGAAACCCGCCCCGCTGACGGTGACGACGGTGGCACCGGCGATCGGGCCCTGCGCCGGAGTGAGGGTGTCGATGCGCGGCGCCTGTGCACCGGCCGCCGCCGTCAGGCTGAACAGCAGAAGAGCTGCAGGGAGGGCCTTTCCCATCGCACCCAGAGAAACGCCAGCCGATCTAAACGGCATCATCATACTCCCGCAGCCCGCCTCGCCGCCGGGCTCCGGACCCGCACTGCGATGGAGCCGGCGCCTCCGCGGCTCGCTTCTACCTGCCCGGGGCGGGGGGCTCCGGGATGGTGATGTCGACCGCGGTCACCGGCCCGAAATCGGTGAGCGGGCGATCGCGCCCCTCGGGGGGGCCGACGACCAGGATCGCAAACTCGCCGGGGCGCAGGTGCTTGGCGGCGGCGGCGCGCACTTGGGCGGTGGTGACCGCCTCGATGCCCCGGCGGTAGCGCGACAGCCAGTCGAGCGGGTAGCCGTAGTACTCGAAGGTGAGCTGCTGCTGCAGGACCTTGCGCGGCGCGTCGGAGTTGAAGACGAAGGAGTTGAGGATCGACTGCTTGGCCTTGGCGACCTCCTCGTCGCTCGGCGGCTTGGCCACCATGTTGCGCGCCTCCTCGAGCAGGGCGTCGATCGCCGCGCCGGTGGTCTCGCGCTTGGTGGTCAGGAAGAGGGTCGTCGTCCCCGGATGGTCCCACTGGCTGCCGACGCTGCCGGAGACCGCGTAGGCGAGCCCCTTCTGGGTGCGGATCGAGGAGAAGAGGCGGGAGGCGAAGGAGCCGGAGAGCACCTGGTTCATCACCTCGACGGCGTAGAAGTCCGGCGCGTCCTTGCGGATCCCCTGGTAGCCGATGGCGACGCTCGATTGCGCCAGGTCCGGCCGCTCGATCAGGTAGACCCCCGGCGGCACGCGGTCGCGGAAGGCGACGTCGGTCGCGGCGGCGGCCGGGCCGCGCGGCCAGTCGCCGAAGGCCTGGCGCACCAGCGCCAGCGCCTCGGCGGCGCGAAAGTCCCCGACCAGGCCGAGGACGATGCGGTCGGGGTGGAAGTGCTGGCGGTGCCAGGCGGCGAGGTCGGCCGGCCCGATCGCCGCCACCGAGGCGTAGGTCGGCTGCTGCACGTACGGCGACTCCGGGCCGTAGACGATCTCCTCGAACTCGCGGAAGAGGATGGTCAGCGGGTCGTCGTTCTGTCGCGAGATCTCCGCCACGATCTGGTTCTTCGCCACCTCCAGCTTCATCGGGTCGAAGGCCGGCTCGCGCAGCACCTCGGCGAAGAGCTTGAGCATCTCGGGGAAGTCCTTGGTCAGGCTGGAGAGCGAGGCGCGGCCGGAGGTCTCGCCGATCGAGGTCTCGATCCGCGCGGCGCGGCTCTCGAGCAGGTCGTCGAGCTGGTCGCCGGTGCGCTTCTGGGTGCCGCCGGTGCGCAGCACCTGGCCGGTCAGCTCGGCGAGCCCGGCCTTGGCCGCCGGTTCGAGGCGCGAGCCGGTGCGGACGACGGCCGAGGCCTCGATCAGCGGCAGCTCGTGGTCCTCGAGCAGCAGGACGACGAGGCCGTTGTCGAGCACCACCCGCTCCGGCACCGGGATGCGCTGCTCGGGGAGCGGCGGGAACTGGAGCTGATCGACTTTCTCGACCTGCGCCGCGGCCGGGGCGAAGGCGGAGGCCAGCAGGCACGAGGCCAGGAGGAGCGTGCGGGTCGTCGGTCTCATCGGCCTTCCTCCGGCGGCGGCGCCACCGTCTCGATGACCGCCACCGTCCGGTTGACGCCCTTGAACACTTCGTTGGCGACCCGGCGGATGTCGGCCTTGGTGACCTTGTCCAGCCGCTCGATCGAGCGGAAGAGCTCCCGCCAGTCGCCGTAGAGCCGCTGGTAGGAAGCGAGCTGGATCGCCAGCCCCTGGTTGCTCCCCAGGCGGCGGAGCAGGTCGGCCTTCGCCCGCGTCTTGAACTTGGCCAGCTCGTCGTCGGTCACGTCCTCGCTCTTCAACCGCTCGATCTCGGCGCGCACCGCCGCCTCGACCTGCGCGTTGGTCACCCCGCGCGCCGGCACCGCGTAGACCGCCCAGAGGTTGGGGTACTTGTCGCCCGGGAAGCCGGAGAAGGAGGCGGCGAAGACCGCCAGCCGCTTGTCGCGCACCAGGGCACGGTAGAGGCGCGAGGTGCGGCCGTTCGAGAGCACGTCGTCGATGGCGTCGTAGACCGCCTGGTCGGGGTGGGTGGAGGCCGGCTTGTGGTAGCCCTCGAGGTAGAAGGGCTGCGACGGGTCCACGAGCGCTACCCGCTTCTCGGCGATCTGCGGCGGCTCGACGGTGCGCAGCGGCGGCGGCGCCGGCCCCGGCGGGATGCGGCCGAAGTACTTCTCGAGCAGAGGGATCAGCGCCTCGGCGTCGAAGTGGCCGACGACCGCGGTGATCATGTTCTGCGGCGCGTAGTAGGTGCGGTAGAAGCGCTCGGCGTCGGTCAGGGTGAACGACTGCAGGTCGCTCATGTGGCCGATCGTCGGGATGCCGTAGGTGTGGGCGTGGTAGGCGGTGGCGAGGAACTGCTCGACCAACCGCTGGATCGGCTGGTCCATCGCCAGCCGCCGCTCCTCCTGCACCACGTCGCGCTCGGTGTAGAACTCGCGGAAGACCGGGTCCAGGAAGCGCTCCGACTCCAGGTAGGCGAAGAGCTCCAGCTTGTTGGCCGGCAGCGAGTAGTGGTAGCCGGTCTGGTCGGCGGCGGTGAAGGCGTTGAGCCCGACGCCCCCCTCGCGCTCGATGATGTCGCCGAACTCGTTCTTGACCACGTAGCGCGCCGCCTCCTCCTGCTCCTTCTTGAAAGCGGCGAGCAGCGCTTCCACCTTCTGCGGGTCGGGCCGCGGCGCCAGGCGCTCGGCTTGGTAGGCCTGGTAGGCGGCCTCCAGCTCGGCGATCTCCTTCTTCTCGGCCGCGGCGTCGGTGGTGCCGATCCGCTCCGTCCCCTTGAAGGCCATGTGCTCGAACATGTGGGCCAGCCCGGTGATCCCGGGCACCTCCTGCGCCGAGCCGACGTCCACCAGGGTGAAGAACGAGAAGACCGGCGCCGTCGGGCGCTCGACGAGGATGAAGGTCCAGCCGTTCTTCAGCTTGTGGACGCGGGTCTTGGCTTCGAAAGACGCCAGGTCCTGGGCGGCGGCGGGGCCGGCGGCCAGGAGCAGGGCGGGGAGGAGCAGACGCAGCAGCGAGTGGCGGAGCTTGGACATCGTCGTACCTCTCGGGCGAGCCTCGGCAGGGACTAAGTACGCGCCGGAGGCGCTCGAAGTTTAGCGCCCGGGGCGGCGGAGCGCCGCCAGAAGGTCGGGCAGAGGGCGGGTATTGAGGACGTCGCCGGGGCCAAGCGAGGCGCGGCGAGCCTGCTCGACGCCGTAGCGCATGGAGCCGAGCTCGGCGATGCGGTGGGCGTCGGTCGAGATGACGATCTTGCACCCCAGGCGCTTGGCGAGGAGGAGGTCGGTGTCCTTGAGGTCGAGGCGGTTGGGGCTGGCGTTGAGCTCGACCGCCACGCCCAGCTCGGCGGCGCGCGCCAGGACCGCTTCCAGGTCCAGCTCGACCGCGCGGCGGCGGTTGATCATTCGCGCGGTTGGATGAGCCCAGATCGAGACCGCCGGGTGCTCCAGCGCCCGCAGCACCCGCGCCGTCTGCTCGGCCGCCGGCAGCTCGAAGCGGCTGTGCAGGGAGACGACGACCAGGTCGAGGCGGGCCAGGGAGTCGTCGGCGAGGTCGAGCGCGCCGTCGGCCAGAATGTCCACCTCCAGACCCTTGAGCAGGCGGATCTCCGGGTGCCGCGCCGCGACCGCCGCGATCTCTGCCCACTGCAGCTCCAGCCGCCGCTCGTCGAGCCCGCGCACCATCGGCAGCGCCTTGCTGTGGTCGGTCAGGGCGACGTACTCGTAGCCCTTCGCGGCGCAAGCGGCGAGCATCGACTCGATCGTCTCCGACCCGTCCGACCAGGTGGAGTGCATGTGGAGGTCGCCGCGCAGGTCCTCCAGGCGCAGCAGCTCGGGCAGGGCGCCGCGCGCCGCCGCCTCGATCTCGCCGCGGTCCTCGCGCAGCTCGGGGGGGATCCAGGGGAGGCCGACGGCGGCGTAGACGTCGGCCTCCTCGCGGCCGGCGATCCACTCGAGCGCCTCCTCCGGCTGATCGCCTTCCAGGCGGAAGGCGCCGTACTCCGAGACCCGCTTTTTCTGGTGCAGGGCACGCTGGCGGAGCTTGACGTTGTGCTCCTTCGAGCCGGTGAAGTAGACGAGCGCGGCGCCCCAGCTCTCCGGGGGGACGACGCGCAGGTCCACTTGGAGCCCCGAGCCGAGGACGACGGTGCCGCGGGTGTCGCCGGCCATCAGCACGCGCTCGATCTGCGGGTAGGCGAGGAAGCGGGCCATGACGGCGGGTCGCCCGGCGGCGGCCTCGCCGCCGACGGCCAGGAGATCGATGTCGCCGATCGTCTCGCAGCGCCGGCGGTAGCTGCCGGCGACCTCGACCCGGGCCTCCGGCGGTCCCAGGCGCAGGTAGGCGAGGAGCGGCTCGACGTGCCGCTCGGCGGTGGCGAGGAGGAGGCGGCCGGTGTACTGGCGCGCCGCGGCGATCCCTTCGAGGATCTTCTGCTGGCTCTTGGCGCCGAAGCCGGCGAGCGGGGCGATCCGCCCGCCGCGCGCCGCCTCTTCGAGCCCTTCGACGGTCTGGATCCCGAGCTCCTGCCAGAGGCGGAAGGCGCGCTTCGGCCCGACGCCGGGAAGGCGCATCAGGTCGATCAGCGAGCGCGGTATTTCGGCGAGCAGCTCGTCGCGGTAGGCGAGGGTGCCGGTCTCGATCAGCTCGCGGACGTGCGCCGCCATCTGCTTGCCGATGCCGGGCAGCGCGGTGAGCGGCCGCGCCTCGGCGACGAGCCGGGCGAGCGGCTCCGTCTGCGCCTCGACGGTGCGCGCGGCGTTGCGGTAGGCGCGGATGCGGAAGGAGTCCCCCTGCCGGATCTCCAGCACGTCCGCGACCTCCTGGAGCACGCGCGCGATCTCGGCGTTGGTCATGACCGCGATCGTACTAGCGACACGGTAGACTGACCTCATGACGAGCGCGGCGGTGGCCGGCGAGGTGGCCCGGGAGTTCGCGGCGGCGCTGGCCGAGCGGCTGGGGGAGGAGCTGGTGCGGGTGGCGCTCTACGGCAGCCGCGCCCGGAGCGAGGCGCGCTGGAGATCGGACTACGACCTCATGGTCGTGCTGCGGAGCGCCACCGGCGAAGCGCGCAGCGCCGTCCACCTGCTAGCGACCCACTTCGAGCTCGACCAGAACGTCGACCTCTCGACCAAGATCGTGGACGCGGAGCGCTTCCAGGAGCTCCGTGGCTCCTCGCTGCCCTTCTGGCGAAACTACGTCCGCGACGAAAAGGTCCTATGGCCTCCGACGAGCTCGCCGAGCGCGTGAAAGCGGCCTTCGCCCGGGCGCGGCAGAAGCTGGAGGTGGCGCGCCACGTGCTCGCCGGCGGTTACGCGGCCGACGCCGTGTCGCCCGCCTACTACGCGGCCTTCCACGCCGCGGAGGCGGCGCTCCTCGTCGAGGGCGACGAGCCGCGCAGCCAGCGGCGCTCCTAGCGCAGGCGGCGAATCGGTTTCTACAAAGCCTGCTCGAAGATGGGTTCCCGGAGCCCGAGCCGGTCCCCTCGATCCTCGATCGTGAGGTCTCCCTCGTCCCTGGCCGAATCGACGGTGATGACGAGGAGGAGATCCTGCGCCAGTGCAATGAGTTGGTGATGGCCCAGGGCCTGGCCCGGAGGGGAACTCCTCTACGAGCTGGCCGATCCGGAGACCGGCGAGCCGTTGGCCGTTCTCGACCTCGATTGGCCCGAAGGCCTCCAACCAGGCTTGACACAGCCGGTCGCCCTGCTCATCGACGAGTCGCGCGAGACCGTCGAGCAGGCCAGCGAAGCGGGCTTCCGCTGCTTTCCCGACCTCGAGAGCTTCGTCGACTACGTCGGGACCGAGGTGCTCGGTCAGGAGGGGTCGCTGACCGGTCCCGCTCGCCGGGAGTCGGGCCCGGCCCGCAAGCAGCCGAGATTCGCCCCGGTCAAATTCCGCGATGCCTGCATGCAGCGCGTCGAGAAACACCTCGGACGACCCCTGGTCCGCCACGGGAAGACCCGCTGGAGATCCATCGATGGGTCAACCGCCGTCTTTTGCGCCGTGTCCCGCGCCTATGCCGTGGAAGGCCTTCAGGTCGTGGATCGAAGGGATGAACGCGACCGTTCGGGAATCCGGTCAGTTCTGGCACGTTCACGTCGCCGACGAAGAGGGTCATCTCCGGCTCGATCGCAAGCGGGGCTTCGAGTCGGTCCCGCTCGACTCGTATCTGCTGAGGTGAACGGTCAGCCGGCGCGGAACGAGCGGCGGCGGCGGGCGCGCGGGGCACCGTAGCGGGCGCGCGGCTCGTGCACCTCGCCGGTGCCGAGCTCGCCGATTCGCGCCAGGGCTTCGGTAAGGGTGATGACCGGGATCTCCGCGATCCGCTTGAGACGCCCGTCCTCGGAGACGAACGCGTCGGCGTCGGCCGCGATGGCGGTGGCGACATGGATCGAGTCCGGGGTGGCGATGTTGTAGCGGGCGCGGATGCCGGCGCCGAGCTCGGCCACTCGCTGCGTCACCGGTTCGACCGCGAGGCTGGACAACGAGTGCAGGAATGCGCGATACGTCTCGCAGAGCTCCTCCCGCCCGCGCCGCTTGGGGCCGACGAGCAACTCGAGGAGGGCGACGGTCGAGGTGACGAGTTGACAGCGGCGGCGCTCCTCGGCGGCGACCAGGAGCTCGCTGGCGAGCGGTCCGAAGAGCGGCTCTTGCTCGAAATGATGGATGAAGACCATCGCATCGAGGCCAAGCAGGGGGAAGGTAGGCACCTCGGAGTCGCGGCTCATCGCTCCCAGGACTCTCGCTCTCGCCGGATGTAGGCCTCCGCGCCGCCCTCCGCCTCCCAGAGCTCCTTGCCGAGCCCTTTCGTGCGCTCGACCCAGCTCCCCTGCGCGGCCTTCAGCACCAGCTGGTTGCCTTCTTCGACCAGGTCGATGTAGTCCCCTTCCTTGACTCCGAGCCGTTGGCGGGCCTCGGCGGGGATGGTGATCTGGTACTTGGACGTGAGCTTCGCGGTCGCGAGCACCATGTCGCACCTCCTCCTTACATTCTATTACAGAAGTAAGGAGGAGGGGACCGGCTACTTTTACTTCCCCTTCTCGAAGCCCAGCGAGACGGAGTTGATGCAGTAGCGGAGGCCGGTCGGGGGCGGGCCGTCTTCGAAGACGTGGCCGAGGTGGCCGCCGCAGCGGGCGCAGTGGACCTCGGTCCGCGGCAGGCCGAGGCCCCAGTCGCGCTCGGTCTCCACGTTGCCGGGCGCGATCGGCTGCCAGAAGCTCGGCCAGCCGGTGCCGGACTCGAACTTGGTCACCGAGGAGAAGACGGGCAGGCCGCAGGCGGCGCAGACGTAGGTCCCCTTCTCGTGGTGGTCGTGGTACTTGCCGGTGAAGGCGCGCTCGGTGCCCTGCTTGCGCAGCACGCGGTACTGCTCGGGGGTGAGCTGCTCCTGCCACTCGGCGTCGGTCTTCTCGACCTTCTGGATGGTCGCGGTCTTCTCGCTCACGGCGGGGCGTCCTTTCGGGTTCGCGGCCGGATTGGCGCGCGGCGCGGCGAGCGCCACGGCGCCAACGGCCAGCAGGCAGACGATCAGGGCGATGAGTCGCTCGGACATTCTTGGTTCCTCCACGCGATTGTACGAACCGGAAAGCTAGGTGGACTGTTCCACCTCCACCCCGTGCCGGGCGAGGAGGGCGAGGAAGGCCTCCTCGTCGAGGGTCTCGACCCCCAGCCGGCGGGCGTCCTCGGCCTTGGCGCCGGCGTCCTCGCCGACGACCACGTAGTCGGTCGCCTTGCTCACCGAGCCGGTGGCGCGGGCTCCCAGTCCCTCGATCAGCTCCTGCGCCCGCCGGCGGGTGATCCGCGCCAGCCCGCCGGTGAAGACGAACTTCTTGCCGGCCAAGGGGGGAGCGGCCGGGGCGGCCGGCGCCGGCGCGGTCTCCCGCAGCGTCATCCTGGCCAGCAGCTCGTCGAGCACCGCGGCGTTGCCCGGGTCGGCGAAGAAGGCGGTAATCGCCTCGGCCATCCGCGGCCCCACCCCCGGCACCTCCTGGAGCTGTTCCGCCGAGGCCCCGCGTAGCGCGGCGAAGCTGCCGAAGTGGCGCGCCAGGTCGCGCGCCACCGTCTCTCCGACCTCCGGGATCCCCAGGCCGTAGAGGAAGCGCCGCAGCTCGGCGTGGGCGGCCTTGGCGATCGCCTCGACCAGCTTCTCGGACGACTTCTGCGCGAACCCCTCGAGCGGCAGGAGCTGCTCGACGCCGAGGCCGAAGAGGTCGGGGAGCCGCCGCACCAGCCCGGCGGTGACGAAGAGCTTCGCCGTCTCGTCGCCGAGGCCGAC
>DASWHY010000539.1:0-1600 GCA_036397955.1 Thermoanaerobaculia bacterium
AGGCGCCGTAGGCCGCCTCGTCGGCGAGGAGCCGCCCCGCCGCCTCGACGATGCCGTAGAAGACCTGCACGCCGACGGAGAAGTTGGCGCCGTGGACCAGCCCGACGCCGTGCCGCTCGACCGCCGCCCGCACTCGTGGCAGCGCCTCCGCCCAGCCGGTGGTGCCGATGACCAGGTCCAGGCCGAGCGCCGCCAGCCGCTCGGCGTTCTCGGCCACCGCGGAGGCGACCGAGAAGTCGATCGCCACTTCGGTGCCGGCGAGGCGCCCGGCGGTGATCGCCGCCGCGCCGCCGTCGGCGCCGGCGATGCGGGCCACGACCTCGCAGCCGTGCTGCGGCGCGAGCTGCTCGACGAGGCGGCCCATCTTGCCGTAGCCGACGAGGGCGAGACGCGTGGCGCTCAAGGCACCGCCTCTCCGGCCGGGCCGTCGAAGACTTTCTGGTGAAGAGCGGTGACGAGGCGCGCGACGTCCTCCTCCTCGACGAGGATGCGGACCGCGGCGCAGGCCGTGCCGCCGGCCACCAGGCGGGCGTCCGCCGCGCCGGCGGCGGCGGCGGCGGCGAGCGTCGCGGCGGCGAGCGCGCCGCCGTCGGTCAGGTCCTCCGACACCAGCGAGACCACCGGCCGCCCCGCGAGCACCTCCACCCTCGCCACCTGCAGGAGCTGGTCGAGGACTTCGGGGAGCCGGTCCGCGCGATCGAGCGCCAGGAGCGCCGCCCCGTCTTCTTCGCCCAGCCAGAGCACGGCCGGCCCCAGGCGGCCCGCGGCCTCGCGCACCGCCGCTCCCGCCCCGTCTTCCGCCGTCGCGCGCAGCAGGTAGGCGTTGCGGCGGAAGGCGATCGATTTGACGTGCGACGGCGCCGCGCCGCGCCGGCCGATCAGCGTGCCGGCGCCATTGTCTTCAGCCGGCGGCCGGCGCGAGCTCAGGATCCGCACCGGCAGGCCGCGCCGGCCGGCCGGCCCGAGGGTCCCCGGGTGGAGCACCTTGGCGCCGGCCGAGGCCAGCTCCAGCGCCTCGGCGAAAGACAGCGTGCGGATGAGCCGCGCCGCCGGCACCAGGCGCGGGTCGGTGGTGAGCATGCCGTCCACGTCGGTCCAGATCTGGACCTCCTCGACGTCGAGCGCGGCGCCGACGATGGCGGCGGTGAAGTCCGAGCCCTCGCGCCCGAGCGTCGTCGTCACCCCCTCGGGCGTCGCGCCGACGTAGCCGCCCAGCACCGGCACCCGCCCGGCGGCGACCAGCGGCGGCACCGCGGCGCGCAGGCGCTCGTCGGTCGCCTCGTAGAGCGGCTCGGCGCGGGTGAAGCGGTCGTCGGTGACGATGAGGGTTCGGCAGTCGAGGAAGGCGGCGTCGAGGCCGCCGCGCCGGAGCGCCAGGGTCAGGATCTCGCTCGCCAGGAGCTCGCCGTAGGCGGCGACCTCGTCGGCCAGCCGCGGCGCCAGCGCCCGCGCCGCGACGATCTCGGAGACCGTCCGCCGCAGCTCTCCGAAGCGGCCGGCGAGGGAAGCGTCGAGGCGCGCGCGGTCGGGCTCCGCAGTCACCGCCTCCGCCGCGCGGGCGTGAAGCTCGCGCAGCTCGTCCACCATCTCGTGGGCCTGC
>DASWHY010000540.1:0-7934 GCA_036397955.1 Thermoanaerobaculia bacterium
CGTTCGGCGAGCTCGCCGGCCCCGAGAAGGACGCCGCCAGCCACCGCGGCCGCGCCTGGCGGGCGCTGCTCGCGCGGATGCTCAGCCCGCCCGCGCCGCTTCGCGCGCCACCTGATCGGTGACGATCAGTGTACCGCTCTCCCCTTCCAGCGCCGCGGAGAGGTGCTCGATGTCCGTGATCAGCACCCGGCGCCCGGTGGCGGCGACGAAGTCGATGGCGGCCTCGATCTTCGGGCCCATGCTGCCGGGCGGGAACTGGCCGCGGGCGAGCAGGCGCTTGGCCTCGGAGAGCCCCAGCACCGGCAGCTCCTCCTGGTTCTTCTTCCCGTAGTTCTTCATCACCCGCGGCACGCCGGTCAGGATGATGAAGAGATCGGCCTTGAGCTCGCGCGACAGCAGCGCCGAGGTGCGGTCCTTGTCGATCACCGCCTCGACCCCGGCCACCGTGCCGTCCGGCCGCCGCACCACCGGCACCCCGCCGCCGCCGCCGGCGATCACCAGGTTGCCGCGCCCCAGGAGGTCGCGCACCGGCCCCACGCCCAGGATCTCCAGCGGCAGCGGGCTCGCCACCACCTTCCGCCAGCCGCGCCCGGAGTCCTCGAGCATCCGCCAGCCGAGCTCGCGCTCGAGCACCTCGGCGCGGTAGCGCGAGAAGAACGGCCCCACCGGCTTGCTCGGCTCGCGGAAGCCGGGGTCGTCGGCGTCCACCACGACGAGCGTCAGCAGCGCCGCCACCTCCAGGTGCATGCGCTCGGCCTCGAGGCGGTTGCGCAGCGCCAGCTCCAGGAGGTAGCCCATGCTCCCCTCGGTCTGCGCCACCGCGAAGTCGAGGGTCCCGGGCGGCACCTTGGTGGCCGCCTCCTCCATCTGGATCAGCACTTGCCCGACCTGCGGGCCGTTGCCGTGGACGACGACGAGGTCGAAGCCGCGGCGCACGAACTCGACGAGCCAGCCGGCGCAGTCCTCGGCGCGGCGGAGCTGCTGCTCGACGGTGCCGTGGTCCTCCGGCCGCAGCAGGGCGTTGCCGCCGAAGGCGACGACGGCGAGCGGCCGCGCGATCTCCAGCCGCAGGTCGGCGACGATCGGCTGGCGCTTCCCCGCTCTTCTCACACCGGGTCCCGCTCGACCGGCATCGTCATGCAGCGGGCGCCGCCGCGGGCGCGCGACAGCTCGTTCGAGAGCAGCGTCACGACCGCCGGCCCGCCGGAGAGGAGCGACGCCTCGGCGGCCAGCACCTCCTGCTCGGTGAAGGCCCGCCAGCCGCGGCGCGCCAGCTCCTCCACTGTCTTGCGGTTGCGGCGGTAGAGGAGGATGACACCCGGGGCGACGGCGAAGGCGTTGGCGCCGTCGGTCCACTGCTCGCGCTGCTGGTCCACGACCTCGACCGAGCCGCCGCAGGGGACGACCTCCAGCTCCACCCCCAGCCCCGCGAGGGTGCCGAGAAGCGACTGGCGGAGGGCGAAGGTCAGCTCGCGGGCGTAGAGGTCCACGTAGTAGACGTGCGCCGACTCCGCGCCTCCGGGCTCGATGACCGGCAGGTAGGCGAGCGCGGTGTTGCGGTCGATCAAGGTGAAGACGGTGTCGAGGTGCATGTAGGAGCGCTTGGCCGGCAGCTCCACCAGGATGAGGTGGCGGAAGGGCGTCTCCTCCAGGCGGAGGTACTCGGCGAGGACTTCCACGCCGCGCCGGTTGGTGCGCTCGGAGAGGCCGATCAAGACGATCTCCCGGTTCACCACGACGACGTCCCCGCCTTCGAGCGTCGGGTAGGGGAAGTGCGGGTTGTGGCGCGGCGCCCCGGAGGGCGGGACCTCGATCTCGAAGAGGGCGGCGTAGTCCTGGAGCTCGGGGTGGTAGTCGAAGAGCATGCGCGCCAGCAGCGGCTCGCGGCTGCGCGCCTCGGTCGCCATCGAGGAGATGACGACGCGGTTCCCCATCACCACCTGCGGGTCGCGCTGGAAGAAGTAGTTGGGCTGCGGCTGGAGGTCGAAGAACGGCGGCCGCGGGCCGGGCGGGCCTTCCTCCGGCTCCGGCAGGACGCCTTCGATGAGCGCCGCCGCCAGCGCCGCGGGCTCCAGCTCCTCGAGCCTCGCCACGGTGTCGCGGGCCACGCCGTACTCCTCCTGCAGCTCGTCGAGGAGGCGCCGGCGCGGCTTCTCCATGTCCACGACGTCGGCGAGGAGACGCTGCGCCTCCAGCACCTCGGCCCCGGCCTTCTCCAGCACCCGGCGGAAGAGCTCGTGCTCGAGGCGCGTCTCGTCGCCGTCGAGGATGTCGTCGAAGAGGAGCTGCTCCATGCGCGAGGGGACCATGCGGTCGATCTCGCGCCCCGGCCGGTGCACGAGCACGCGGCGCAGTCGTCCGATCTCGGAGTCCACTCGGATGGCCATGGCGGGATGAGGGGGGCCCCGCGGCGGGCCCGGGCGCCCCCGGCGGGAGGGGCGAGGCCGGCATTGTAGCATCGCGCCCATGCCCGCCGAGCCGCCGCAGAACCCGCTCCACGAGCGCTACGCCTCGCCGGAGATGGCGCGGATCTTCTCGGCGTCGCACCGCTACGGCACCTGGCGGCGGCTGTGGATCGCTTTGGCCGAGTGCGAGGCCGAGCTGGGGCTGCCGATCCGGCCCGAGCAGCTCGCGGCCCTGCGGCTGGCGGCGCCAGGGCTCGATCTCGAGCGGGTGGCCGAGCTGGAGCGGCAGACCCGCCACGACGTCGTCGCCCACCTCCGGCATTTCGCCGAGCAGGCGGACGGGGTGGCGCCGGGCGCAGGGGGCATCCTCCACCTCGGGGCGACCAGCGCCTTCCTGACCGACAACACCGACGTCCTGCTGATCCGCGAGGCGCTGGAGCTCCTGGCCGCGCGCCTGGCGGCGGCGATCCGCGAGTTGGCCGCCTTCGCCCGCCGCACGCGCGCCCTCCCCAGCCTCGCCTACACCCACTTCCAGCCGGCGCAGCTCACCACGGTCGGCAAGCGCGCCTGCCTCTGGCTGCAGGACCTGGCGAGCGACCACGCCGAGATGCGCCACCGCCTCGGCACCCTCCGCTGCCGCGGCGTCAAGGGGACGACCGGCACCCAGGCCAGCTTCCTCACCCTCTTCGCCGGCGACCACGGCAAGGTGCGCGAGCTGGACCGGCGGCTCGCCGCCCGCCTCGGCTTCCGCGAGAGCTTCCCGGTCACCGGCCAGACCTACCCGCGCAAGCAGGACAGCCAGGTGCTCGCCGCCCTGGCCGGCATCGCCGAGAGCTGCCACAAGCTCGGCACCGACCTCCGGCTCCTCCAGGGGCTCGGCGAGATGGCCGAGCCGTTCGACGACGAGCAGGTGGGCTCCTCGGCGATGGCCTACAAGCGCAACCCGGTGCGATCGGAGCGGATGTGCGGGCTGGCCCGGCGGCTGATCACCGACAGCCTGAACGGCCCGCTCAACGCCGCCACCCAGTGGCTGGAGCGGAGCCTCGACGACTCCGCCAACCGCCGCCTGGTGCTGACCGACGCCTTCCTCACCGCCGACGCCGTGCTGCTCCTGGCGGCGCACATCGCCGGCGGCCTCACGGTGCGCGAAGCCGCGGTCGCGGCGCGGGTCGAGCGCGAGCTGCCCTTCATGGCCACCGAGACCTTCCTGATGGAGGCGGCGCTGCGCGGCGGCGACCGGCAGGCGCTGCACGAGCGGCTCCGCCGCTACAGCCTGGAGGCGCAGGAGGCGGTCGAGCGCGGCGGCGAGAACCCCCTGGTCGAGCGGATCGCCGCCGATCCGGATTTCCGGATCGCCCCCGAGGAGGCGCGGTCGTGGCTCGACCCGGCGGCGTTCACCGGCCGCTCGGCCGAGCAGGTGGACGAGTTCCTGGCGGAGGTGGTGGAGCCGCTGCTGGCGGGGGCCGAGACCGCCGAGGTGGCGACCCCCCGGATCTGAGTGCTGACCTCACATGGCTCGACCAGCGTCCGCGCGCGCGAGCAATCGCTCGAAGCGCGGGTCGCCGCGCAGCGGGTCCCACCAGGGCTCGCGCTGCAGGCGGGGTGCGTCGAGCGGTTCGGCGTAGGCCTTATCCAGGAGCCCGGAAAGGAGAGCCAGCGCCTGCTCGCGGTCGCCGAGCAGTGTGTACACTACGGCGAGATTCTCCACCTGCCCCGGGCCCCAATACGCGTCGTTGGCCGTGAGCGCGACCGCCTTGCGAGCGTGCGTCAGCGCAGGCTCGCGGGCGCCCACGAGAGCATAGGTATCGGCCAGAAAGGCGTGGTGGAAGACGCTGTTGGGGCTCGCGGCGAGCTCTGCCTCCCGCGCGGCGATGAGCCGGCGAGCGAGGTCCGCAGACTCCTTTGACTTGCCCAACCGTAGGTAGGCATAGGCTACGCCCCACTCGAGCAGGCGGAATTCCCGCGGGTCGAGGCGCGGCTGCCCCAATTCGACCGCCTGCGCGAAACGCCGGTCCCAGAGCTCGATCAAGACACGCATCGGGGCCAGTTGCGCCTTGAGCGTCGGCGGCGCATCCGCGAGCACGGCGCGGGCGGCGGTGGTGTCTCCCTTCCAATGCAGCTGCAGCAAGGCGCGTTCCCACCAAAACTGGGTCACGTCGGGAGCGACGCGGAGACACTGCTCGTAGAGGCGGTCCGCCTCCGGATAGCGGCGGAGGGCCCAGTTCGTCAGCGCGATGTCTCTGTCGATGGACCAGGAGGTGACGGTCTCAGACCCCAGCTCTCTCGCGCGTGCGTAGCGGTCCAGCGCCTCCTGGTAGCGGCCCAGGCGACGCAGCACAGACGCGATGGCATACGGCACGACGCCGTTGCTGGGCATCGCTCGGCCGGCCGCCTCGAATTCCAGGAGGGCACGGCGGTAGTCGCGGGCGCCATGGTAGGAGACAAAGCCCTCGGAGAGCCGCACCCTCGGGTCATCGGGCGCCACGGCCTGCGCTCGCGCCAGGGCGGCTCGGGCGCGCTCCCGATTCTCCGCCGGCCCCCCCTGGAAGTAGTTCAAGGCGAGCGCCCCGGCCTCGCGGGCGTGCGCCAGGGCGAATCCCGGGTCGAGCTGGGCGGCACGGTGCATCAGATCGGCGCCGGCCAGGAGGGTGTTCTCGAAGCTGTTCGTCACCGGGTCATTCAGCATCCGTAGGCCACGCAGGTAGAGCTGGTACGCCTCCGGGTTGCGGGTGGGCGGGGCCTCGACCAGCCGCCGCTCGCGCGCCGACAGAGTGACCCCCAGTGCGCTGACGACCTGCCCCGCGATGTCCGACTGCACGGCGAAGACGTCGGCCAAGTCCCGGTCGTATTCGTCGCCCCACAGATGCGTGTCATCGGACACCCGGATGAGCTGCGGGCTGATCCGCACGCGGTCCTTACCAAGCCGGCTGCGGTCCCAGCGCACCGTACCTTCGAGCACGTAGTCGACGCCGAGGTCGCGGCCGATCTCGCGCAGCGGCTTGCCGGCCCGGCTGTACTGCGTGACGGTCGTTCGCGAAACGACCTCGAGGCCGCGGACGGCGGCCAAGCCGCCGATGAGCTCCTGGGTCATCCCGGCGGCGAAATAGGCATCTTCCGGCGCGCCGAGATCCTCGAAGGGCAGCACCGCGAGGCGCGGCAGCTTGTCCGCTCCGTTGACCGGCGCTCGGCGGGAGGATGCGAAGGCGAGCCAACCAGCCAGCGCCAGCGCCACTGCCGCCGCCGCCGCGATCCCGGCGCGCCACCGGGCGGCGCCGAGCAACGCCGGGCGCGGCTGGGTCGCCGCGCTGCTCGGCTCGGACAGCTCCGCGAGCGCCTCCTCAAGCTCGAGCCGGGCGTCGGCGATGTCGTGCAGCCGGCGCTGCTTGTCCTTCTGTAGGCAGCGCCGCACGAGGGAATGGAGGTTTTGGGGCGCGCCTGCCGGTAGAGCGCTCCAGTCGGGCTCGGCGGTGAGCACGACGGCGAGCGTTTCCGCCGTGCTGCCGCCGCGGAAGGCTCGCCTGCCGGTCAAGACCTCGTAGAGCAAGCACCCGAAGGCCCAGATGTCGGTGCGCTTGTCCACCTCTTCCCCGCGTGCCTGCTCCGGGCTCATGTAGGCGGCGGTGCCCTGGATCTGTCCGACGGCGGTCTCGGCGGAGGTGAGGGTCGGAGCGGTCCCCGAGGCGGAGCCGTCCGCGGCCACCATCTTCGCCAGACCGAAGTCGAGGACCTTGACCTGCCCCTCGCGCGTCAGCTTGATGTTGGCCGGCTTGAGATCGCGGTGGACGATGCCTCGCCCGTGGGCCTCCTCCAAGGCCTCGGCCACCTGCCGGCAGAGGCCGATCGCCTGGTCGAGGGGCAAGCGGCCCGCCGCCACCCGCTCGGCCAGCGTCGGCCCGGGCACCAGCTCGAGGACCAGGAAGTGGACGCCTTGAACCGAATCGAAACCGTGGATGGCGGCGATGTGGGGGTGGTTGAGAGCGGCGAGCGAGCGCGCCTCCCGCTGCAAGCGGAGCAGGCGGTCGGGATCGTCCGCGAAGGCTTCGGGCAGGATCTTGAGGGCCACCTCGCGGCGCAGCGTCGTATCGCGGGCGCGGTAAACCTCCCCCATCCCTCCGGCACCCAGGACGTCCAGGATCTCGAACTGGGCGAGCTTCGCGCCCGGCTGCAACCGCATGCGGCGCTCGGGCGGGCTCCGCCCGGCATCAGGGGTCGGCATCGATCAACCTCTTGTTCAGCATTCTACGGTCATCCAATCGACTGCACCAGAGAAACCGTTGCAATCACTGGATTGACTGGACTTACGGTGACGGCCTGGCCGCCCGGGCCGATCTGGTACAATAGCCATCCGGTAATACTTCAGCGCGGGGAGTCCCCCGCCAGGCAGCTCAGCTCCTCGACGCTCCGCGAGGCGCGTCGACCAGTTCGGCTTGAAGGCATGGACACTCCGCTCTCGACACACGCCTGGCCGCGCTCCGCACCGGCGCGCCGCCTGTCCCTCCCGGGGCGGGCGCTCCTCCTGCCGCTCGTCGCCGCCCTCGCCCTCCTCGCCGCCTGCACCTCGACCCGCATCCCCGTCCGTCCCGGCTACGGCCGCCCCATCGAGGCCGGCATGGCCTCCTGGTACGGCAGCCCCTTCCACGGCCGGCGCACGGCCAGCGGCGAGCGCTACGACATGCACGAGCTGACCGCCGCCCACCGCTCGCTCCCCTTCGGCACCCGCCTGGAGGTGCGCAACCCGCGCAACGGGCGATCGGTGGTGGTGCGGGTCACCGACCGCGGTCCCTTCGCCAGGAACCGCATCCTCGACCTCTCCTACGCCGCCGCCAAGGAGCTGGGGCTGGTGGGGCCGGGGACCGGCTGGGTGGAGCTCTACGCCGCCGGCCTGGAGCCGCTGCCGCCGCACTTCACCGTGCAGGTGGCGGCCTTCGCCGAGGAGTGGCACGCCGCGGAGGTGTACCGCGGCCTGGCGGCCCAGTACCCCGAGGCGGAGATCCGCTCCGACGGCACCTGGCACCGGGTGCAGGTGGGCTCCTTCGACGAGCGCCGCAAGGCCGAGGCGCTGCGCCGCGAGCTGGCGATCCTCGGCTTCACCCCCCTGGTGGTGGAGCTGCCGTAGCGCCCGGGCCACGTCCCGGGCGTTTTTCGGAATTGCCGGCCACCGCCCCGCGGTTGTAGCTCCTGCCTTCGACACCAGCCGGACCCCCCCGAATGACGCTCTGGAAGCGCAAGAACACCAACCGCGTGCGAGTCCTCGAGGCCCCCGCGCCACCGACAGCCTGGTCGCCGCGGTCGGCGCTCCCACGGCCCTCGCCTTCACGCCGGACGGGCGCCTCCTCATTACCTCCCAGGGCGGGACGCTGCGGGTCTATCAGAACGGGGCGCTGCTGCCGACGCCGGCGCTCACTCTGCCGGCCAGCCAGGTCTGCTCCAACTCCGAGCGCGGCCTCCTCGGCGTCGCCGTCGATCCGGCCTTTCCCTGCAACAACTTCATCTACCTCTTCTACACCTTCAACAAGTTCAACAGCAATC
>DASWHY010000541.1:0-1575 GCA_036397955.1 Thermoanaerobaculia bacterium
GATTGCTGTTGAACTTGTTGAAGGTGTAGAAGAGGTAGATGAAGTTGTTGCAGGGAAAGGCCGGATCGACGGCGACGCCGAGGAGGCCGCGCTCGGAGTTGGAGCAGACCTGGCTGGCCGGCAGAGTGAGCGCCGGCGTCGCCAGCAGCGCCCCGTTCTGATAGACCCGCAGCGTCCCGCCCTGGGAGGTGATGAGGAGGCGCCCGTCCGGCGTGAAGGCGAGGGCCGTGGGAGCGCCGACCGCGGCGACCAGGCTGTCGGTGAAGCCGGCCGGAACAACGGCCGCCGCGGGCGCCGCGCCGAGCGCGAGCAGCCAGCTTCCCCAACCCAGGACCGCCGCCGCCATCGCGCGTCGCCGCATGGATGCTCCTATCGCTCTCGCTCTATTCGCTGAAGCGTAGCAGCTCCGCGGCTTCGGCGTTTCTCCTCAGCGCAGGACGCGCAGCTCGACGGGGGCGGTGCCGCGGGCGGCGATGCCGAGGTCGCGGGCGGCGGCGTAGGAGAGGTCGATGAGGCGCCGCCGGGTGTGCGGGCCGCGGTCGTTGATGCGCACCACGACTCGCTTGCCGTTGGCCGGGTTGCGCACCTCGACCGGAGTGCCGAAGGGGAGAGTGCGGTGGGCCGCGGTCAGCCCGTGCATGTCGAAGCGCTCGCCGCTCGCCGTCGAGCGGCCGTGGAAGTCGCGGCCGTACCAGGAAGCGAGGCCCTGCTCGGGCGCCGCCGCCGCCGCCGTCGGCTCGGAGGCCGCCGGGGCCGCGGCCGCGCCGTCCTCGCGCGCCAGGAGCGGCGCCGGCGCTTCGGTCCCCTGCCAGGCGACCAGGACCAGGTAGGCGGCCCCGGCGAGCACGGCGATCCGCGGCGGCCGCAGTCCCCCGGCCCGCCGCGCGGGGGCCTCGAGGACTCGCACGCGGTTGGTGTTCTTGCGCTTCCAGAGCGTCATTCGGGGGGTCCGGCTGGTGTCGAAGGCAGGAGCTACAACCGCGGGGCGGTGGCCGGCAATTCCGAAAACGCCCGGGACGTGGCCCGGGCGCTACGTAGCGACGGGCCTACGTGCCCGCCGTTTTCGCCGGCGGTTACGGCAGCGCCACCACCAGCGGCGTGAAGCCGAGGATCGCCAGCTCGCGGCGCAGCGCCTCGGCCTTGCGGCGCTCGTCGAAGGAGCCCACCTGCACCCGGTGCCAGGTGCCGTCGGAGCGGACCTCCGCCTCGGGGTACTGGGCCGCCAGGCCGCGGTACACCTCCGCGGCGTGCCACTCCTCGGCGAAGGCCGCCACTTGCACGGTGAAGTGCGGCGGCAGCGGCTCCAGGCCGGCGGCGTAGAGCTCCACCCAGCCGGTCCCCGGCCCCACCAGCCCCAGCTCTTTGGCGGCGGCGTAGGAGAGGTCGAGGATGCGGTTCTTGGCGAAGGGACCGCGGTCGGTGACCCGCACCACCACCGATCGCCCGTTGCGCGGGTTGCGCACTTCCAGCCGGGTGCCGAAGGGGAGGGTGCGGTGGGCGGCGGTCAGCTCGTGCATGTCGTAGCGCTCGCCGTTGGCGGTGCGCCGGCCGTGGAACGGGGTGCCGTACCAGGAG
>DASWHY010000542.1:0-3141 GCA_036397955.1 Thermoanaerobaculia bacterium
GCAGATCGCGGCGCTCAAGAAGGCGGCGAAGCCGGTCAAGGTGCGCGTCTTCTTCGGCTCCTGGTGCCCCTTCTGCAAGCAGTACCTGCCCTACCTGCTCAAGGTGGAGGAGCAGCTCAAGGGGTCGAAGGTGCAGATCGAATACTTCGGGCTGCCGCGCGACCTCAAGCACCCCGAGGCGCAGCGCCTGAACGTGCGCGGCGTGCCGGTCGGCATCGTCTACATCGGCGGGCGCGAAGTCGGGCGGATCAGCGGCGACGGGTGGAAGACGCCCGAGGCGGCGCTGGCGAAGATCGTCGCGCGCGGCTGATACCAATGTAGGGGCGGAGCTTGTCTCCGCCCTAGCGCGGCGCCAATATTTCCAGCGGGTGCACCCCGCCGTTGTGCCACAGGGCGTCGGGTGATTGCAGCTCTCCCGGCGCCGCGCAGCGAGAGACCCCGAGCTCTGCGAGCGCGGCGGCGAGCGCCCGGGCGGCGTCTCCCGCGAGCGCCGCGCCTTGCAGGCGGCCGCGCCACGGCGCGAGGAGCGCCGGCAGCACCGCGAGATCGGCGAGAGCGTGCACCCGCAGCGTCCGCAAGCCGGGTGAGGGGCGGAAGGCGGGGTCCTCCTCGACGATCACGCTGCCGGCGGCGAGCGCCGCTCCCACCCGCACGACGTCCGATCCCCTGAGCTCCGCTTCCAGCCGCGTCTGCTGCACCGCGGCCAGCTCCGCCGCCGCGGCCGGCCCCGGCGGCCAGCGCTCGGCCAGCTCCGCCAGCGCTACGGCCAGGTGGCGCGCCAACGCGGCGGCGTCGCCGTCGGTGTAGACCGCCGCCACCGACAGGCAGCCGCGCTGGTCGAAGAGCGCGATGTCCGCCGCCAGCCTGGCCGCCGTCTCGCCGCTCACCGCCTCCGCCGCCACGACCGCCAGGCTCGTCTTCGGCCCATACGCCACGAGCTTCCCCGGCGCGCGCCGCTCCAGGTCCTCCAGGCTCTCCCGCTCGCCGTAGGCGATCACCCGGTCGACCCCGGCGAGGACCGGCGCCTCCAGCGCCCGGTCGCCGCCCGGCCAGGTCACGGCGGCGAGCGCCCCGGCGAGGGCCGGCTCCCGCGCCGCGAGCGCCGCGACGAAGGCCGGCGCGAAGAGCGGCCCGGCCGAGGGGGACTTCAAGAGGACCGGGCGGCGCAGCGCGAGAAGCGCGAGGAGCGGCTGCACCGCGAGGCCGGGCAGGTTGGAAGCCAGGACCACGAGCACCGGCCCGCCTCCGCGCGTTGCCACGCCCCGCCGCGCGGCCTCGGCGAAGAGACGCCGCGCCGGCTCCCCGCTCACCCCCCCGAGCACGCGCTCGAGCCCAGCGCTCGTGCCGGCGGGGGAGAGACGGCAGAGAGCCGGGAGGACGGCCTCGACGGCAGGCCCAACATCGCCCACCGCCGCCGACCACGCCGCGAGGAGCCGCGCATCGGAGAGCGCCCCGAGCGCCGGTCCCCCGGCCGCCAGCTTCGCCACGAGGTCCCGCAGCGCCTCGGGGCTCCACTCCGCCCCTTCGTACCGCACCCCCGCCCGCTCCCGCCCCACGAACGGCGGCGAGGCCATGCCCAGCGGCAAGGCGGCATCGCGCAGGGGGCTGCTGGAGGCCGGCGAGCAATGAAAGAGGTCCCTCATTCCGTCTTTCCTCCCTCAGGGAGGGCAAAGAGCATGGATCGAAGGCGGCTCCTGGAGCGCCTGCGCAAGGGACACGTTCAGAACGTGGATTTTGCCGCCTTCTGCGACCTCTTGGAGGGCCTTGGATTCCACTGCGTGCGGATCAAGGGGAGTCACCATCACTTCCGCCGACCGGGCCTGCCCGAGAAAATGACCGTGCAGCCGGATCGCGGCAAAGCGAAGCCATATCAGATCCGCCAGCTCCTGGGGCTGATCGAGGATTACAATCTGCGCCTGGAGGGTCGCTCATGACCGACGCGTATCCGATCGTCGTCTTCTGGAGCGATGAGGATGCCTGCTGGATCGCCGATATCCCCGACCTCCGCTACTGCTCCGCCTCCGGCGACACTCCCGAGGAAGCGCTGACGGAAGCGCTGCGAGCCAAGGAGGGTTGGCTCGAGGTCGCCCGCGAGCATGGAGACCCGATTCCCGAGCCGCGCTACCGGCCGCCGATCCTCCAACTCGCGGAGTAGCGGCTGATGCGTCAGCGGCTTGCCGGCCGCGTCGGAGAACGCGCCGAGCGCCGCTCCCCCGCCGCCAACGTCGCCACGAGATCCCGTAGCGCCTCGGGGCTCCACACAGCCCCCTCGTACCCCCCGCCCGCCCCCGCGCCGCGAACGGTGGCGCCCGCACTCCCCGGCGGCAGCGGCATCGCGCAGCACGCGACGATTATGACGGGAAGGGTTAGAATCCGCGCGGAGCCAACGATGAGCAGCCCCGCCGAGCGCTCCGCCGCCTTGCCAACGGCGGTCCCACTGCCGCTGGAAGCGATCGCCGACCTCTGCCGCAAGCACCGTGTTCGCGAGCTGGCGCTCTTCGGCTCGATCTTACGCGAGGACTTCGGGCCGTACAGCGACGTCGATTTCCTTGCCCGTTTCGAGAATGACGATCTGGGGCCGTGGATGAGCCGGCTCACCGGTCTCGCCGAGGATCTGGAGCACCTGCTCGGCAGGTCTGTCGACGTCGTTGACTGGCGCGGGATCGAGCGCAGCCGCAATCCCTACCGGCGCTACGGCATCTTGAGGAGCACGCAGCTCATCTATGCCGCCTAGTCTCCGGGATGCCTCGTACGTCTGGGACATTCTGGAGGAGGCGCGTCACGTCCTCGAGTTTACGGCGGGCTTGACCTTCGAAGAGTATCGCTCGCGGCGCGTCGTCAACGCGGCCGTTGAACGATGCATCGAGATCATCGGCGAGGCCGCCCGGCGACTCTCCGACGAGTTCAAGGCAACGCACCCTTCAATCCCGTGGGCCAAGATCGTGGCCCAGCGCAACGTGCTCGTGCATGAGTATCGAGACGTCCGGCACGAGAAGATCTGGCAGGTCGTCACCGAGGAGCTTCCGCCACTCATCGACGCCTTGAAGACCGCGCTCCCGCCGCTCCCGCCGGACCAGGAAGCAGGCCGGTAGCCTGCATGCCGCTTCAGTCCCTCGCTGCCACGTTGGCCGCGGGTGCCCT
>DASWHY010000543.1:0-6835 GCA_036397955.1 Thermoanaerobaculia bacterium
TGGCTGGCGCCGCACGGCGCGCGCTCCGGCCTGGTCGAGCTCGCCCCCGAGCTGCGGCGCCGCATCGACTACCGCGCGCTCAACTTGGCCCGCCCGCCCTACGCGCTGCCCGACGGTACGTTCGACCTCGTCCTCCTGCGCAACCTGCTGATCTACTTCAAGCGGCCGCTGCAGCGGCAGGTGATGGCGGAGGTCGAGCGGCACCTGGCCCCGGGCGGCCACCTCTTCCTCGGCGCCTCGGAGACCCTCTGGCAGATCCACGAAGGGCTGGCGGCGGTGGACCTCGGGGACTGCTACGCCTACCGGCACCGCGCCGTCCCGGCGGATGGGCCGGACGCCGCGAGCGCCGCGGCGGCGCCCCCGGCCGGGCGGCCCGCCGCCGTCGCGGCGCCGCCGCCGCGGCCGGTGCCGGTGCCGGTTGTGATGCCGTCTCCCCTCCTCGCCGCCGCCCGCTGCCTCGCCGCCGGCGAGCGCGACGCCGCGGCGCACCACCTGGCCTCCGCCCTCGCCGCCGACCCGGCCGACCCCGCGGCCCACGCCGTCCACGGCCTCCTCCACGACCTCACCGGCCGCCTGGAGGAAGCGGTGGCCGCCTACCGCGCCGCGCTCTACCTGGAGCCCGGCCTCTTCCAGGTGCGGGTGCTCCTCGGCGACTGCTTCCTCCGCCTCGGCCACCGCGCCCACGCCGAGCAGCAGTTCCGCGAAGTGCTGGCGACCCTCCGCGGCGGCCGCGGTCGCGCGCTGGAGGCGCTGGGCGACCTCCCCCTCCCCGACCGCGCCCGCGCCCAGCGCCGCAGCCGCCGCGCCCTCAGCGCGGCGTAGCCGCGCGCATAGCGTGCTATCGTGGACAGAGCCGGTCCACCAGCGCGGGCCGCCATGCCTCATGGCCTTAGAAAAAGAACTGGAAACGTTCAGGAGCAAGCTCCAAGAGTTGACGGCGGAGCACGAGGGGAAGTTCGTCCTGATCCACGGCCATGAGGTTGTGGACGCGTTCAACAGTTACGAGGACGCCCTCAAGGCCGGATACTCCGAGTTCGGCCTGGAGCCGTTCCTCGTCAAACAGATCCACGCCATCGAACAAGCGCAGTTCATCTCGCGTTTTGTAGACCCCTGCGCCACGCGGCGCACCATCTAGGCTTGTGCCTCATTTCACGCTATCCATCGGGCCACACGGCCCGCTGCTCGGGGCGTTGATAGGAGTCAGCAAGCCGCGGGCGGACGCCTTGACGGCGGCCGGTCAGCCAATTCCCCAGGCCGTACCGATCACCGGCCTCATCGACACCGGCGCAAGCTGCACCTGCATCGATCCCTCCGTTCTTCTCACTTCGTTGAGCCTCACGCCTACCGGCAGCGTGCTCGTCAACACGCCTTCGACGGGTGCGACGCCGCATGACACAGAGCAGTTCGACGTTGCTCTGGTCATTCCGGCAACCGCCGGCATGACACCTCTTCTCTTTCCGACGATTCCCGTGATCTCGTCAGAGTTGTTGGTACATCAGGGATTCCACGCCTTGATCGGTAGAGACATCTTGGATCGATGTCTCCTGGTGTACGACGGCGCGGCAAAAACCTTCACGCTGGCCTTCTAGCTCCTGCAGGACCGCGGGGATTAGCCTCGAATCCAATCCGAGGGGCTGACCCCTGCGCCCTGGCACGCGCGAGTGAAGCGGAGGAGAGGACAGTCCCGCCGCTCGGAAATTCGGTCTAGGGCCCGGGGAAAGCTCCCCGCGCGGTGGGAAATTCGGTACGCGACCTGGGAAATTCGGTACGGGCGGTGGGGAATTCGGTACGTGGCCTGGGACGGGTGGTCCCGCGCCTGGGAAATTCGGTACGCGACGTGGGAAATGCCGCCCACCGCCTGGGAAATGGGGTCCGGGCGTCGGGACATGGTCCCCCGCGCCGGGGAAATTCGGTACGCCTCCGGGGGGACATTCCCCGGTTCGTGGACCGATTTCCCGCGGCCTCCGGACCTCCTCCCGCAGACCGGGGGAGGCTTTCCGGCGAGCTGGTCCAGCCTCCCGACCACCGCGGGCGCCTTCCCGGCCAGCGCGGGCGCTTGCTCCCGGTCTCCGGGAAGCCTTCCCGCGTCCGCGGGCGTTCGTGCGACGAGCCGGGGCGGCTTCCCGCACGCGATTCCCGGCCGCCCGGAGGGCTGGGGAAGCCTCCTCGCCGGCCGGGAGCATCTCCCGGCCCGCCTCCCGTCAACCGGCACCGCGGTAGACTCGCGATGAGAGTCCACGAACGAGAAGTCATGCCGTTTCCCCGCCGTGCCGCGCCCCTTGTCCTGCTCGCGCTCGGCGCCGTCGCGCTCCCGGCGGCGGCGGCTTCCGACCCGACCTACGCGGCGCTCCGCGCGGCGCGGCCGGACGGGCGGACGGTGGCCGTCCAGGGGCTGGTGCTCGAGCGGGACGTCTTCCGCTTCCGGCTCGACGCCGGCGCCGTCCACTTCCTGGCCCCGGTCGCGGGGCGGACGATCGGCGCGGTCTTCCTCGGGGAGGGGAGCTGGCAGCTCACCCCGGCCACCGTCGCCGAGCGCCGCCACCTGGCGCTGGTCACCGGCGAGGACGGGCTAGAGGCGCTCGAGGACCGCTTCGAGGCGCTGGTCCTCCTCTTCGGCGACGACACCGCGGCCGAGCTCCTGCGCCACGGCGAGCTGCGGACCGGCGCCCCCGAGCCGCGCGCCGTCGCCGCGTTCGAGAGGCACCTCGGGCGGCAGCGGCAGGACTTCCAGACCAACTTCCACCTCCGCGTGCTGCACGACCTGCTCGAGCCGCCGGGCGCGGCGGGCGGCGCCTTCCTCGCCTTCCCGGAAGGGAAGAAGGTGCCGCCGGCGCTCCTCGCCGTGGACCCGCGCGGCGCCGAGGCGCTGCGGCTGGGAGCGCTCCTCGGCGGCGAGGACTCGCTCCTTTTCGTCGCGCACGAGCAGAGCGGCGGCCTCTGGTACCTCTCCGAGCCGGCGGCGGCGCTCGCGGCCGGGCGCGCCACCCCGGCGCAGCCGGCGGCCGACGCCCTCGACTACCGGATCGAGACGACGGTCGCCCGCAACGCCGACGTCGCGGGCACGACGACCGTCCGCTTCAGGGCGCTGGCGCCCGGGCTGCGGGTGCTGCCGGTCCACCTGCTGGAAGATCTGCGGATCGAGCAGGCGGCCTATGCGCTAGCGCCAGCCGCCACGGGCGCCGAGCCTGCCGTCTGGACCGACTTCGCGTGGGTCCAGGAGGGCAAGGACGACGACCCCGACGCCGCCGTTGTCTTCCCCACAGCGCTGCCGCCGGGGCAGGAGGTCCTCCTCCGCCTGAGCTACGCCGGGAGCGAGGTGCTCGACGACGTCGGCGACGGCACCTTCGTCGTCGGCGCGCGCGAGAGCTGGTACGCCAACCTCGGCGTCTTCATCGACCCGGCCACCTTCACGCTCGTCTACCGCGTGCCGGAGGGGAAGGACGTGGTCTCGGTCGGCACCCGCCAGGAGCTGCGCGAGGAGAAGGGGCAGAGCGTCTCGGTCTGGCGGGCCGCCGAGCCGGTGCAGGTGGCGGGCTTCAACTACGGCAAGTTCAAGCGCCAGGCGCGGACCGACGAGCAGACGCAGGTCGAGGTTGCGGTCTACACCAGCCGGCGCACGCAGGCGATCCCGCTCATGGGCAGCGCGATGGACGTGGCGTCCGACGTCGAAGGGGCGGAGGGGTCCTCCTCCGCCGCCGGCGAGGGGCTGGGGCAGATCATCCCCGAGCGGCTGGCCGACGGCATCCTGGTCGACGGCCTCAACGCGGCGCGCGTCTTCACCACCTACTTCGGGCCGCTGCCGCAAAAGCAGGTGGCGATCACGCAGCAGGCGCAGTGGACCTTCGGCCAGTCCTGGCCGTCGCTCATCTTCATGCCCTACCTCTCCTTCCTCGACGGCACGCAGCGGCAGCGGCTGGGGCTGGGCGGCGCCGGCGCCTACGTCGAGGAGGTCGGCTACCACGAGTTCGCCCACCAGTGGTGGGGTCACCAGGTGGGCTTCCGCACGCTGCGCGACCAGTGGCTCTCGGAAGGGTTCGCGGAGTTCTCCTCGGCGCTGGCGCTGCAGCACGCCGAGGGGTGGGGGAGGTACGGCGAGTTCTGGGAGGGCACGCGCCGCTTCCTGCTCGAGAAGACGCGCGGCAACGCCATCCCCAACTGGCAGGCGGGGCCGATGACGATGGGGATGCGGCTGGCGACCCAGCGCAGCCCCTTCGCCTACCCGGCGATCGTCTACGGCAAGGGCGGGTTCGTCCTCCACATGCTGCGCATGCTGATGTGGGACGGCGCCTCGAAAACGCCGGACGCGAACTTCATCGCCCTGATGCGGGACTTCGCGGCGAGCTTTGCGGGCAAGCAGGCGACGACGGCGGACTTCCAGGCGGTCGTCGAGCGCCACATGGTGCCGGCGATGAACGCCACCGGCGACGGCAAGATGGACTGGTTCTTCCGCCAGTGGGTCTACGGCGCCGAGCTGCCGCGCTACACCCACGACCTGGTGTTGGAGCCGGCGAGCAAGGGCGAGGTGCGGGTGCGCGGCACGGTGACCCAGGAGGGCGTCTCGCCCGACTTCCGCGTCCTCCTGCCCCTCTACGTCGATCTCGGCAAGGGCGACGTGATGCGCTTCGGCATCATCGCCATGGTCGGCAGCACCACCAAGCCGATCGACGCCACCTTCAAAGTCCCCCGCCAACCCAAGCGCGTCGTCCTCAACGCCCGGCACGAGGTGCTGTCAAGGGACTGAAGTCTCGTGGCGAGCTGACCTACCTCTCGCCCGCGGTCGTCAGGTTCAGCACCTTCGCCTGCACCCCCTCCAGGATGGCGTCGCGAACGTAGCTGCTCGCGTGCAAGATTTCGATCCCGATGAGCTCGCCTTTGTCGTTCAGCTCGGCGGTGATGTTGGGACTCAGCTCGACACTGTTCGCCTCCTCTTCCTCCGAGATCACGAGGTGGAGGATGTCTTCTTCGGGGAAATACGCCATCTGGGGCTTCGTCATGGCTCGAATCTTCCCGTGCGCAGGCGGAAATTGACCTGCTGTCGCGTAGTGGCGTGAATGGTGATCGGCGTCAGCCCCTCAGTGCTCTCCTCGTAGGGAATCGCTACCAACCGGCTCCCATGCCGTCCAACGGCGACCATTCGCTGCGTGGCGGTGTCGAAGTACCGCTCTTCAGCAAAGCTCACGATCTGCTCGATCACGGCGAGATCATAGCCTCGCAGTGCGGCGCGGTACCTCAGGTATTCAGTCCAGATCACCACCGCGGGTCTCAACGCAGCCGCCCCGCGCGGCGCAGCCTCGTGAGGTGGGCTTCGATCTGGCGGGCGGCGAGGGGGTGGGCTTCTGGAGGGACGTCGGCGTAGACGGTGGGGAGCATCGCCTGCGGCTCCCGTAACCCGGCGCGCCAGGCGGTGAGGACGCGCTCTTCGCGCCAGAGGCGGTGGTCGAGGTACTCGCGGAGCTTGGCGGCGCCGTTGTGGACGGCGGGGCCGTGGGCGGGGAGGAGCGTCGCGGGGGCCAGCGCCAGCACCTTTTCCAACGAGGCGAGGTAGTCGTCCATGTCCCCCTCCGGCGGATCCACGACGATCGTCCCCACGCCGGCCACCAGGTCCCCCGCCACCAAGGTCCTCCCCTCCGCGTCGAAGAAGCAGAGGTGCCCGCGCGCGTGTCCCGGCGTGTGGACGGCGCGGAGAGTGAGCGGCGGCTCGCCGGCGAGCGCCACCTCCTGGCCGTCCGTCAGCGTCCCGTCCACCCGCAGCCCGCGCGCCGCCAGCCGCTCGGCGGTCGCGGGGTGGGCGAGGACCGGCACTCCGAAGGCGGCGCGCGTCGCCTCGACGCCGCCGACGTGGTCGGGGTGGTGGTGGGTGAGCCAGATCGCGGCCAGCCGCCGCCACGGCGCGGCGAGCGCCGCCGCCAGCGCCCGGTGGAGCCGGTCGAGCTCGACCGGGTCGCCCGAGCCGGGGTCGATCAGAACCGTCTCGCCGTGCCCGACGAGGAAGGCGTTGGTGGCGGTGGCCGGCGGCAGGGTCGCGGTGCGCATGGGGAAGGCGAGGAAGCCGGGGCGGAACTCGATGCGGCGGCAGGGTCCGAGGTTCGCCTCGCGCGGGTCGAGCAGGCGCGGCAGGCCGCGCTCGGGGCCGTCCTCGGCGAGGACGCGCAGCAGGTGGAGGACGGGCGGCGCCGCCAGCACCTCGCCGCGCCGCCAGCGCGCGAGCGCCGCCGCCGGCTCGATCCACTCGCCCGCCGCCAGCTCCCCCGGCTCGACCTCCGGCTGCACCGCCGCCCCGTACGGCCACTCGGCGAGGAAGAAGCGGTTGTCGAAGCGCAGCGGGCCGAACGGCGGCGTCAGCCAGCGGCCGGCGTAGACCAGGCGCGAGGCGTCGAGAGTCGCGCCGAGCTCGGCGAGGATCTCCGCCATCCCCGCTTCGCCGGCGACCAGCCGCCGCCGCGCCGACGCCAGACCCGGCGAAGCCACCGCTTCGGGCGGCTGCTCGCGCGCCAGGAGCAGTCCGGTCTCCTCGAACAGCTCGCGCAGCGCGCCAGCGAGGAGGCCGGGCACGAGGTCGGGCGGCAGCTCCGGCAGGCCGTCGAGGAGGCTCTCGGGCGGGGGAGCGGCGGTGCCGGGAGCGAGCCCGCGCGCCGTGCCGGCGATTTCGAGCCCGGCGTCCTCGCGCGCCAGCGCGCCGCCGACGAAGGCGTGCCAGCCGCCCATGAAGGCCAGCGTCGCGGCGCGCTGCACCCAGAAGACCTCGAGCGCGCCACCTACCCCGCGGCGCCAGAGGACGACCGCCGCCGAGGGGCGCGGCGGCCGCGGCGAGGCCGTCCCCGGGGCCCCCCGCGCC
>DASWHY010000544.1:0-1593 GCA_036397955.1 Thermoanaerobaculia bacterium
CAGGTCTTCGCGGTAGCGCTCCAGCCAGCGCCGCGCCGTTTCGTTGCCTTTCACCTTCTCGAGGTAGAGCAGGGACGAGTAGGCGGCCAGGCTTTCCGCCAGCCACTGGTCGCGGTAGCGCGGCAACTGCACCCAGTTTCCCCACCACTGGTGCGCGGTCTCGTGCGCCGGCACGATCTCGAGGAAGTGCTCCTGCGAGCGCTCGCGGAGGCCCAGCCGCATCAGATCGCCTGGCTCGAGGAAGCTCAGCGTGGAGACGTAGAGCAGGCCGGGATAACCCTGCCCGAAGCGACCGGGAATCTGCGTCACCTTCAGCTCCGAATAAGGAAACGGTCCGAAGAGCTCGGAGAACACCTCCACGGCGCGGCCGACGTCCTCCGCCATTCGAGCCGCCTGCTCCGAGGGTGGCGCCAGCAGCGTGGGCGTGGGCGGCGCGGCATCGGCGAGCCGGCTGCCGCGCCGGCGAGGCTGCGGCGGCGGCGTTGGACGCTGCACTCGCGCCAGCAGCGTCGGCTCCAGCTCCCGGTTGCCGTAGACGCTCACGCGCACCGCGCCACGATCCACGCTCAGGCTCTCGTACTCGCCGAGGTTGAACCCCGCGATGGGTATCGGCCCTTCACTCACCCACACGCTCTCCTTCCACTCGCCGGCTTCTCGTCCCGAGGCTTCGGGATCCTCTCGCGCGCCCGTCGCCACCAGCTCCAGCCGGCGCGGGTAGCGGAAGCGCAGCTCGTACTGCGCCGGCACGTAGGCGCCCAGGCGCGGGTACCAGTTCTCTCGTGCGCCCACGAAGAAGACGCCGTTGCCCAGCGCCGTGATCACCTGCCCGCGGTAGCGGAACCGCAGCCGCCGCGTCGCGCCGGCCGGCCCCGCACCCAAGCGCGACGCAGGGCTGATGCTCAGAGGCTCCTCCGCCTTCGCGCTTGGGTGCGGGGCAGGCAGCACCACCGCCAGCACGTCCGTCCCGCGGTGCAGCGCCTCTTCCGCCGTCAGCGTGGCGTTCTGGAAAAACTCCAGCGGCTGTGTCTCTTTATCCCGAGACTCGCGGAGCGGGTCGAGGGACGACGCCGGCCCGGCCGACGCCGGGATCACCTCGGCCACCTCCTCCACCGTCAGCCGCCGCGAAAGCTCGAAGAGCAGGACCTGCTGGTGCGCCGCCGCTAGCTCCAGCTCCACTTCGCAGGTGGCTTCGAGCTCGTAGGTGGGCAGGATCGTCGTGTCGATGCGGTAGGCGAGGCCTCGCGCCGGCTCCTCGGCCGGCGGTTGCTCTCCGGGCGAGAACGACGTCCACACGTCGTAGAAGACTTCGTTGCCGGCCGCGCGGATCTGTCCGACCAGCAGCCGCTCGGCGCGCCGCTCGTCCACCACCGCGTCGAACCGCCCCAGCCGCTCCCCGGTCACGCTGGCGTAGAAGTAGCCCGCCGGCTTCTCCGACAGCAGGTTGAGCAGCAGCCGCACCGAGTGCGCGCCGTTGAGCTCCAGGACGCGCCCGCGCCACCGCTCCAGCACTTCGGGAGCGTGCCGCGGCTTGCCTCGCGCCGGCAACTGCTCGCGCAGCGCCGCGTAGGTCTCTTCGCTGAAGCGCAGGTAGAG
>DASWHY010000545.1:0-9970 GCA_036397955.1 Thermoanaerobaculia bacterium
TGGCTCCGCCTCTCGACCCCCAACCTCGACTGGGTCTGGGCCACGCACTACCGGCTGGAAGCCGAAGACGAGACGAAGCGCCTGGCGGCGCTGCAGCTCAACCGCGCCTTCCACGGCTGGGAGCACCAGTTCCTGTGGAACCGCGAGCTACTCGGCGAGGCCCTCCTCGCCTGCGGCTTCCGCGAGCCGCGCTGGTGCCGCTGGGGGGAGAGCGACCTGCCCGTCTTCCAGGGGATCGAGCGGCACGAGACCTACGGCGACGCCCCCGAGCTGCCGCACGTCCTCATCGCCGAGGCGCGCAAAGGCGACCCGCAGCCGGCCCGCCTCGCCGCCCTCCGCGACCTCCTCCAGCGCGAGTTCCTGCTGCACCTCAAGGGCTAGCGGCGCTACACTGGCCGCGACCCGAGCCAAATTTTCCGCCCGCAAGGGCTCAGGAGGGGGAATCTGATGTCCATGCGCAGCCTAGTCCTCGCCCTGTCCGCATCTCTCACCCTCGCCGGCGCCGCCGCGGCGACGGAGGAGGTCCACCACGTCGGGATGTCCGCCGCTGTGCAGCCCGCCGTCACCCCGCAGTGCAGCGGCGGCGTGGTCTACGACGACGGCGTCTTCAACGACGCCTACAGCATCGGCAACGGCGACCCCGGGGACTCGACGATGGTGATGAAGTTCGACCTGCCCGGCGGGACCACGGCACTCGACCAGGCGTGCGTCTGCTTCACCCGGGGGTCGGGGGCGCCGTCGAGCATGAGCTTCGAGATCGTGGTCTACGACGACAACGGCGGGGGCGGGCAGCCGGGGACGTTCCTCGGCAGCGTCCCCGCGACGGCGAATTCGATCCCGATCTTCGGCAACAGCGCGTTCTACTCGGTCAACCTCACCGGCGCCGGGATCGCGCTGCCCAACACCAGCGTCTACGTCGGCGCCCGTTGGCCCGGCGGCAGCATCTTCATGTGCGGCGACCGCTCCGCCGCGACGCCGCAGCGCTCCAACTTCGGCAGCGGCAATCTGGGGTCGACGTGGACCAACATGACGACGCTCTTTCCTCCCAACCCTTCCACCGGCGGCGGGCCGCCGCGCGCCATGGGCATCCGGGTCGATCCGGGGACCGCTGCGGGCGTGTGCGTGCCGAGCGCGACGGCGATGTGCCTGAACAACAACCGCTTCCGGGTCTCGGCGACTTTCCTCACATCGGGCGGGCAGAGCGGCAACGCCCAGGTCGTCAAGCTCACCGACGACACGGGCTACCTCTGGTTCTTCAGCTCCACCAACGTCGAGGCGGTGGTCAAGGTCCTCAACGCCTGCAGCCTCAACAACCGCTACTGGGTCTTCGCAGGGGGCCTCACCAACGTGCGGACCGTCATCACGGTCACCGA
The DNA here is from genome assembly GCA_036397955.1 of Thermoanaerobaculia bacterium. Classification (GTDB taxonomy): domain Bacteria; phylum Acidobacteriota; class Thermoanaerobaculia; order Multivoradales; family UBA5704; genus DASUNQ01. The sequence goes on from DASWHY010000545.1 coordinate 1,374, forward strand.
CACCCAGACCGGCACCACCAAGCCCTATACGAACCCGCAGAACACGCCCTTCCAGCCGATCCAGGACACCTCGGCGTTCGCGACATGCCCGTAGCGTTCCCCTTGACACCCGCCGGGCCGAGTGGGAAACTGCTTCTCCCCGGAGCTTCCGGGCCGCAGCCGTGACGCGGGGTGGAGCAGTCTGGTAGCTCGTTGGGCTCATAACCCAAAGGTCGCAGGTTCAAATCCTGCCCCCGCAACCACCGCCTTCCAGGGGCCGCCGATCGGCGGCCCTCTTGGTTTAGAACGCCCCTAGAACCCCTTCGATGCCGCCGCCTCGGCCGCCGCCGCCTCCGCGGGGACGGCCGGCTTGAGCGTGGGCTCCTCGCGCACCTGGCGGGTGAGGATCGAGACGCCGCCCATCAGGGTGGCGGCGATCCAGAAGGGGTAGCGCGGGCCGAGCTCGTAGGCGAGGCCGGCCATCAGCGGCCCGACCATGCGCGAGACGCCGCCGAAGGACTGCTGGACGCCGAGCGCCTGGCCCACCTCGCGGCGGGGCACCAGGCGCGAGACGAGCGCGGTGGTCGCGGGGAAGAGGAGAGCGGTGCCCACCGGCACGAAGACGACGGCCAAGGCGAGCAGCGGCAGGCTCTTCATCGCCGGCAGCACGAGCAGCCCGGCGATCAGCGTCAGCGCTCCCAGCCGCAGCGCGCCGACCTCGCCGAAGCGGCGCACCGCCGGCCCCAGGAGGAAGGCGCGGATCGCCACGTTGAGGCCGCCGATGTAGACGAAGAAGTAACCGATCGTGTTCTCGGTGACGCCGAAGAGGTCGCCCAAGTAGAGCCCGAAGATGCTGTTCATGGCGAAGAACGCCATCATCCCGACGGCGTAGATCCAGACCAGAGAGGAGACCGGCGCGAGCGGGTGGCGGAGCACCTCGAAGATGGAGCGGCGCACCGAGCGGCGGGCGGCCGGCGCCGGGGCGCCGGCCGGCTCCTCGTGCGGCGGCGGCTCGGAAAGCCAGAAGAAGCCCGCGGCAATGTTGACGAAGCAGAGCGTCGCGGCGACGAAACCGGGGGCGTGGGGACCGAGGTTGCGCGACAGCGAGCCGGCGGCGGCGCCGAGCATGACGCCGATGTTGGTCGCCACCGTCAGCCAGCCGAGCGCCTGCGTGCGGTCGCGCGCCGGCACCGAGTCGGTGACGTAGGCCTGGACGACGCCGACGATGCCGCCCCCCATTCCCTGCAGCAGGCGCATGAGGAAGAGCACCGGCAGCGTGTTCGCGAGGCCGAAGGCGAGATAGGCGAGCGCCGAGGCGGTCAGGCCGGCGAGGATCATCGGCCGCCGCCCGTAGCGGTCGGAGAGGCGCCCCCAGAGCGGGGCGGTGGCGAGCTGGGCGAAGGGGTAGCAGGAGTAGAGGACACCGTAGAGCGCCGGACTGGCGCCGAACCGGGTGGCGTAGAAGGGAAGCAGCGGCACGACGATCATCGTGCCGAACATGTCGGCGCCGGCGATCGCCATCAGCACCCAGAGGCGGCGGGTCACAGCTCGCGCCCCTCGCCGCGCAGCGCGAAGGCGGCGGCCGAGGCGGCCATCAGCAGCACACCGTAGGCGGCGGCGAGCCCCAGCTCCTGGAGGCGCAGGCCGGAGAGGATCTCGATGGCGATCGGGCGGGTCTCGAAGGTGTAGAGGACGATCGAGGTCACGAAGTCCCCCAGCGCGGTGACGAACGCCAGGGCGGCGCCGGCGGCGAGGGCCGGGCGGAGCAGCGGCAGGGTGATACGGCGCAGCCGGCGGAAGGTTCCGGCGCCGAGCGAGGCGGCGGCTTCGTCGAGCGCCGGGTCGAGCTGGCGCAGCCCGGCGAGCGCCGCGCGGCCGGTCAACGGCAGGCCGCGCACCAGGTAGGCGAGCGGCAGGATCAGCGGCGTGCCGATGAGCAGGAAGCGCCCCTGCCAGGGGGCGTGCACGCTCATCGCCACCGCCAGCGCCACCGCGAAGACGGTGCCGGGCAGGGCCCAGGGGACGGCGAGCAGCCCTTCGAGGAGCGTCGCGAGCCGCCCCCCGCGCCGGCGGGCGACGAGCGCCGCCGCGAGCCCCAGCGCCAGCGCGGCGGCGGTGGCGGCGGTCGCCATCCAGAGCGAGTTGGCGACCGGGCGCAGGCGCTCGGCCGAGGAGAAAAGAGCGCGCCAGTTGCCGAGGTCGAGGACCGGCGGGAAGGGCTCGGCGGTCCAGGTGAAGGGCGGGACGAAGGAGAGGAGGACGAGCACGGCGTGCGGCAGCAGCAGGAAGGCCGCCGCGAGGACCGCGAGGCCGCCGACCGCCCAGCGCGCCGGGCCGGCGAGCCGGCGCCGCCGGGGCGGCACGCCGCGGGTGCCGGCGACGCGCTCGGCGCGGCGGTCCGCGCGGCGCATCGCGGCCAAGCCGAGCAGCGCCAGCGCCGCCAGCGTCACCGTCTCGACCTGCGCCAGCGCGTCGTCGCCGTTGAGCTTCGAGGCCACGATCTGCGTCGTCATCACCCGGAACGAGCCGCCGAAGAGGTAGGGGGCGGAGAAAGAGGCCAGCGCGGTCATGAAGGTGAGGAGCGCCGCGGTGGCGAGCGCCGGCCGCAGCAGCGGCAGGGTGACGCGCAGGAGCGTGCGCAGCCTCCCGGCGCCGAGCGAGGCGGCGGCCTCGAGCAGCGAGCCGTCCAGCCGCGCCAGCGCGGCGCGGGTGAAGAGGTAGAAGAAGACGTAGAACGAGTAGGTGTGGACGAGGAGGATCGCCCCCGGCCCGGCGAGCCGCCAGGGTGGCGCCGCCAGGCCGAGCGCGGCCTGCACGGCGCGGGTCGCGAAGCCGCTCTCGCCGAAGAGGAAGAGGAAGGCGATCACCCCGACGAGCGGCGGCAGCGCGACCGGCAGCGCCGCGGCGGCGCCGAGGAAGCGCCGCCCGGGGAAGTCGGCGCGCTCGAAGGCGAAGCCCAGCGGCACGCCGACGGCGGCGGCGAGGACGACCGAGGCGGCCGAGGTCCAGAGGCTGCGCCAGAGGGCCAGCCACTCGTCGGGCCGGGCGGCGAAGGCACGGAGGTGGACGAGGGTCCAGCCGCCGGGGCCGCCGAGCGCCTCGCCGAAGGTGACGAGGAGCGGCCAGCCGACCAGCCAGGCGAGGAGGACGGCGAGGCCGGCGGCGCCGAGGGTCAGCGCGCGGCGGCCGGTCATGCTCCCTCGCGGCGGAAGATTCTGGGCAAGGCGGCGCCGGCGCGCGGGCCGACGTGCACCGTCTCTCCCACCGCCGCCGCGTGCGGGCCGGAGAGCACCTCGAGCTCCGAGCCGCTCGCGAGCGCCACGGTGTAGTAGGTCCCCTGCCCGGCGTAGCGCCGCTCGACGACGCGGCCGGCGAGGGCCTCGAAGCCGCCACGGGGGCGGAGCTCCAGCGCCTCCGGCCTCACCAGCAGCTCGACCGCTTGGCCCGGCGCCAAGCCCTCGGCCGGCTCTTCCCCTGCCCAGAAGACTTCGCTGCCGCCCGCCGCGATCCGCACCCGCCCCGCGCCGCCGTCCCGGCCCTCGAAGGTTCCCGGCAGCGCGCTCGCCCGCCCGACGAAGCCGGCGACGAAGCGCGTCGCCGGCCGCTCGTACAGCTCCTCCGGCGCCCCCACCTGGTGGAGCCGCCCGCCGCCGAGCACCGCCACCCGGTCGCCCAAGTGGAACGCCTCCTCCTGCTCGTGGGTCACCAGCACGGTCGTGATCCCCACCTTGGCCAGCGCCCGCCGCAGCTCGCGGCGGGTACGCTCGCGCAGCGACGGGTCGAGGTTCGAGAGCGGCTCGTCGAGGAGGAGGAGGCGCGGCTCTGGGGCGAGGGCGCGGGCCAGCGCCACGCGCTGCTGCTGGCCGCCCGAGATCTCGCCGACGCGCCGGTCCTCGAAGCCGGGGAGATCGACGCTCGCCAGCGCCGCCGCCACCCGCGCCGCCGCCTCGGCGCGCGGCAGGCGCAGGCCGAAGGCCACGTTCTCGCCCACCGAGAGGTGCGGGAAGAGGGCGTAGTGCTGGAAGACCATGCCGACGTTGCGGCGCGCCGGCGGCAGCGGGTCGAGCCGCTCGCCGTCCACCAGGATGCGCCCGGCGTCCGGCGTCTCGAAGCCGGCGAGGAGGCGGAGGAGGGTCGTCTTGCCGCTGCCGGAGGGGCCGAGGAGCGCCAGCACCTCGCCGCGCCCGACGGCGAGGGCGACGCCGTCGAGCACCGTGTGGCCGCCGAAGCGCTTGCTCAGCCCGTCGAGGACGAGGAACGGCGGCGTCGTCATCCCCGGCCGCGCACCGTGCGGTCCCAGGTCGCCATCCACTCCTGGGAGCGCGCTTCGATGAGCTGCCAGTCGACCGGCGCCGGCACGAGCTGCGCCGAGACCTCGCGCGCCCAGGCCGGCAGCCGCTCGGGCGGGATGTCGGTGCGCGCCGGTAGGCGGAAGGCCTCGCGCGCCGCGAGGAGCTGCGCCTCCTCGCTCCCCACCCACTCGATGAAGCCGCGCGCCCACTCGGGGTGGCGGGTGCCGCGCACCAGGCCGAGCGAGTCGTCGATCACCGGCGTGCCGCTCTGCGGGAAGGTGAAGGCGAGCGGCGAGCCGCGCTTCTGCTGCCAGAGCATGTCGGTCAGCTCCCAGACCGTGATCAGCCCCTCGCGCCGGTTGAGCTTCTCGAGCAGCAGCGCGGGGTTGAGGACGTACTCCTTGGTCTGCTCGTCGAGGCGGCGCAGGAACTGCCAGCCGGTCTCCTCGCTGCCGGTCTCCTGCACCGAGAGCGCGAGCACCATGCCGAAGAGGATGCGCATCGTGCCGCTCGCCAGCGGGTCGCGGATCAGCACCTGCTGGCGCCAGCGCGGGTCGAGGAGGTCCCCCCAATCGCGCGGCGCCTCGTCCGCCGGCACCACCGCGGCGTTGTAGACCAGGACCGGCGCGGTGCGGTAGGAGGCGAGGTAGAGGTCTCGCGGATCGCGGCTTCCCTCCGGCACCGCATGGCCCCAGCTCGGCCGGAACGGCGCCAGCAGCCCCTCGCGGGCGCCGCGCGCGAAGATCGTCTGCGGGCCGCCGAACCAGACGTCGGCCTGCGGGTTGGCGGCCTCGGAGCGGAGGCGGTCGTAGACCTCCTGCGAGCCCATGTCGAGCCAGCGCACGTCCACCTCCGGATGGCGCGCCTCGAAGCTGCGCTCCATGAGCTGCAGGAGGTCGCGCCCATGCGGCGAGTAGACGACGAGCGGCGTCTTGCCGTCGCCGCAGCCGGCGAGGGCGGCGGCGAGGACGGCCGCGGCGAGAGACGGGCGCATGAGGAGCGGGCAGTTTACCGTGGCGGTCTCACTGGGGCGGCCTGAACGGCCGCGGGCGGCGGCGCCGGCGGCGGCAGCGCGGCACCGGGGCGTCGGCGGTAGAGCGCGAGCCAGCCCGGCCCCTCGCGGTCGCGGAAGCGCGCCGCCTCCGCGAAGGCGCCGGGGAACCAGGGCCGCGCGACGAGCGGCCGCATTCGCCCGCGGGTGTGGAACACGACGACGTCGGCCGGCGCGGCGAGGAAGGCGCCCGTCACGTCGCGGCGCGCCACGTAGGGGCGAGCCGCGCGCGTCACCAGGCCCATCAGATCCACGATCCGGCGCTCGCTCTCCCAGCCGAGGACGCCGATCTCGACGTAGGCGACGGAGGTCTCCGGCGGCGTGTGTGCGCGCAGCCAGGCGCCGGCGCGGCGGTAGGTGTCGAGGTGGCCGTAGCCGTTGAAGCCGCGCGCCCAGGTCCAGGCGGAGCGGGTGACGGGCCAGGCGAGAAGAACGGCGAGGAGCGCCGCCGTCGCGAGGCCGGCGGCGGGTCGCCGGCCGCCGAGCCCTCGTGCGACGGCGAACGGCACCGCCGCGAGGCCGTAGAGGAGCGCCGCCACCACCGGCACCAGGTACCAGGAGAAGAACGGCACGCCGAGCAGCGTGTAGGCGAGCGCCACCGCGCCGGCGTAGAGCACGAGCAGCCGCCCGGCGCGGCCGCTCCCGCGCCAGAAGGGGACCAGGCCGGCGGCGCCGAGCGCCAGGAGCCACCCCCACCAAGCTCCGAAGTGGCGCGGCGCCAGGCGCGCGGCGCGCTGCCAGAAGAAGCGCGCCGCTTCGACGCCGCCACCGGTCGCGGCGAAGGCGTCGGCGCGCTTGGCCGCCGCGGTCTCGGGCAGCGGCGTCCCGAACCAGGCCCAGGCGGCGAGCAGGCCGGCGGCGATGACGGCGCCCGCGGCGAGGGCGTAGCGGCGCGGGAAGCGCCGCTCCTCCCACCAGACGAGAATGCCGAGGAGCGCGGCGCCGGCGAGGGCGTCGGGGCGGCACCAGGCGGCGGCGCCGGCGAGGAGCCCGGCCAGCGCCGGCCGGCGGCGGGAGGCGAGCGCGGCGCCGGCGAGGAGTGCCAACACCAGCGTGGCCGCCGAGCCGTGGTTGGTCCAGACGTAGGACGACGCGAGGAGCAGGGTGCCGCCGAGCGCGGCCGGCGCCCGCGCCCGCGCGTCGAGGAGGAGCAACGCCGCGAGCGCCCCCAGCGCAGCGGCATAGACCGCGCTGCCGAGCCGCGGCAGGCCGGCGCCCGTCGCCGCATCGACCGCCGCCAGCAGCAGGCCGAGCCCCGGCTCGGAGAGGCCGAAGACGCGCTCCTCCGGGTTGAAAACGAAGCCCTGGCCTTCCGCCAGGTTCCGCGCGTAGCGGTAGGTGATGTAGAGGTCGTCCTGGGCGCGGCCGTCGAGATGGAGGACGAAGAGCGCGGCGAGGAGGCCCCAGAGGAGAAGCAGCGCGCCGGCGGTGATCCGCTTCACGGCGCGCCGGCCCCGCGCGCCGGCCTGTCCCACTCCCGCCGCCGCTCCAGCTTGCGGCAGGCGTCCGCGGCGGCGCCGCGCCGGCGGCGGTAAACCACGGTCTGGTAGCCGGCGTCGTACAGCGCGGGTGTGGGGCGGCCGAAGCGGAGCCAGCCCTCCTCGGGCGGCCGCCCGCCGCGCACCTTGATCAAGAGGAAGGGCGCGTAGCAGGCGCGCAGCCGCACCGGCGCGCGCCCGAGCCCCGCGGTGCGCGGCACGCCGTCGCGTCGCACGCCGCTGAGCAGCAGGCCGGGGCGCCGGTCGAGCACGTAGTGCGGGTCGTACTTCTCGTGCGCCACGTTGCGGTAGCCGCTGGTGAGCGGCGGCAGGTGGGCGATGTGCTCGTCGGTCAAGCCGTACATGTCCACCGTCGGCCGCCGCGAGTAGTAGGGGACGATGCCGGCGCCGCCGGTCGCCACCAGCGTGTCGGGCGGGGTCTTCTCGCGGATCCAGTGGGCGAGGCGGGTCCAGGCCTCCATCTCCAGCGCCAGCCCTTCGAGCCGCGCCAGCCGCTCCGGCCAGGAGAGCCAGAGGGCGGCGGCGACGAGCGCCGCGACGGCCGCAGCGCGCACCGCAGCCGCCGCGCGCGGCGCCAGCACGGCGGTCAGGCGCCCCAGGCCCCGTGCCGCAAGGATCAGCAGGAAGGGCAGCGCCGGCAGCAGGAAGCGCGGCCCGAAGAAGGGGAGGAAGTCGCCGCCGACCCAGAGGAAGTAGGCCACCGTCGCCGCGATCCAGCCCCAGCCGAGGAGCACGAAGCGGTCGCGGCGGAGCGCCGGCAGGGTGAGGAGCGCCAGCAGGAGGAGTGGCCAGGCGTTCCACTGCTCCACGAGGACGAGGAGCTGCTCGGCGCCGCGGCCGATGCGGCTCCAGGTGAAGCCGGTGGCCTTGACGTAGAAGGTGTTCGGCAGGAGCCAGCCGTAGTAGGCCCAGCGCCAGAGGAAGTAGGGAAGGTAGAGGGCGGTGAAGGCGGCGCCGAGGCGCAGCGCCGTGCGCCGCCGCTCCGTGGTGTCCCCCGGCCCCCGGAGCAGCGCCCAGGCCGCGGTCAGCAGCCAGTAGACCCCGCCCTCCGGCCGGGTCATCGCGGCGAGCGCGAAGGCCGCGCCCGCGGCGCCGGGCCGGCGCGCCGCGACGAGGCGCTCGAGGGCGAGGAGGAGGAGCGCCGCGAAGAGGAGGGTCTCCATCCCCGAGACGACGAAGCGCGGCTGCGAGCCGAGAGCGGCCCAGAGGAGCGGCGGCAGGGCGGCGAGGAGCGGGCTGTCGGGGAGAGCGATTCGCGCCAGCCGCGCCAGCAGCACGATCGCCGCGAGCCCCGCCGCCGCCGCGAGCGCGACGGAGAGGCGCGGCAGGTCGAGCCCCAGCGCGGCGCCGCCGGCGAGGAGCAGCGTCCAGAGGAAGTTGGTGTAGCCCTCGACCCGCTCGCCCACATTGAACACCAGGCCGTGCCCCTCCGCCAGGTTGGCTGCGTAGCGGAAGGAGATGAAGGCGTCGTCGACGAGGAGGAAAGGGTCCCAGAGGTGGGCGGCGCGCGCCAGCAGCAGCGCCGCCGCGGCCGCCGCGGCGAGGAGCGCGGCGCTAGCGCCCCGCGCCCGCACGGTCGGCCAGTGCCAGCAGGTTCGCCAGCAGCCGGTAGGCGCCGGGGACGCCGGCGGGGATCTGCCGGAAGAACGCGAGGCCGGTGTAGACGTAGGTCCCCTCGCCGAGCGGCGCCACCAGTAGGCCGCCGCGCAGCTCCGGCCCGCCGGGATCGGCCATTGCGAGGAGCGGCGTGTAGGCCGGGTCCCAGGTGTGCGCGAA
>DASWHY010000546.1:0-24628 GCA_036397955.1 Thermoanaerobaculia bacterium
CCCCCCCCGCTCCAGGTGTACCGATTACCGGAAGCTGATCCGCGCCCCGATACGGAAGATGCGCGGGTTGACGATCTCGGTGACGTGATCGCCGAAAGCGGAAGCCACGGCGCGATCGGCCGTCGCCGGGTCGATGTAGTCCACGGTTCCGCCAAGGGCGATCTGGCGCTGCAGCACGTAGGATTCGTTGAACAGGTTGAATCCGTCGAGGCCGAGCGTCAGGCCGAACTCGCCGAAGTTGAACTCCTTCTCGATCCGGCCGTTGACGATGATGATGTCGTCGTTGCGGAAGCTGTCCGACGCCGGGGCCACACGGGTCGTCCGCGTGCCCAGGCCGTCGCCGAACCGGGCGTTCGGCACGTTGACGACGTAGGGGACGGCGTAGCCCTCACGACCGTTGATGTTGGCCGCGACGTTGAAGCCCCAGGGCGCCTGCGGCGCGATCTGGTAGAGGCCGCTGACGTCGAACGACCAACCCGGGCTGATCCAGATGCCGCCCTTCGAGCCCGAGCCGGTGCCCGAGCCCGACAGCACCGTGGACCCGTCCTCGAAGGCGCCGCCCGCGGTGATCAGCGGGTTGATGACGGCGCTGTTGGGGACGTCCCACTCCCACTCGCTCTGGGTGACGTGGCCGCGGAGCAGCCAGTTGTTCGACAGCCGCTTGTTGAAGGTGAAGCTCAAGCCGAGGTACTCCTGCTCGCGGTCGCCGTTCAACAGGGTGCTGCCGCCGTTGCTGGCGACACCCGACTTCAAGCGGTAGAGCGGCACCCGGAACGTCTGGCCGTTGGGCAGCGTGCCGGTGACGTGCGCAAAGTTCACGAAGTCGCCTTGCGTCGCCTGGCGGCCGAGCCCCGTGGTCGTCTGGGCGTCGAACACCAGCGGAATCGACGGCACGACCTCGGCACCCTGCAGGATGTCCGAGTAGATGCGGTAGGTGGCGTTGAGGCCGATCACGAACTCCGGCAGGAGCGCATGCTCGACGCCCAGCACCAGCTCGTCGGTCATCGGCGGATCGAGGTTGCCGTCCACCGTGTTGGCGCTCTCGAACACCGGGTTGGTCGGGTCGAAGCCGCTGTAGCCGTAGAATTCGCCGACCTCGTCCGGCGTGATCCGGCAGGTGGCCGGAGTCGCGCAGTCGCCCTTGTCGTTCCAGTAGAAGTAGGCGTAGCGGTAGGAGCCGGGGTTGATCTGCTCGATGATGCCGCTGTGAAGCTGGTCGGCGAAGCGGGCGTAGCTCGCCCGCAGCAGCGTCTGGCGCTCTTCACCCAGCGCGTAGGTGAGACCCACCCGCGGGGTGATCGACGTCCAGTCGTACGGCATGTCGATCGCCGGGATGGTGCCGCCGGGGACCTTGGTCGGGAAGAGCCTGTGGCTGGGCATGACCGTGGAGTTGATCTTGCCTTCCTGCAGGTCGTACCGGAGGCCGAAGTTGGCGGTCACGTTGCCCAGGGTCATCGTGTCCTGGAGGTAGAGGTTGGTGTAGTCCATCTCGTTCTCGACCGTGCGGTCGGCGCGGGCGAAGCCGGTGAAGGGCTGGCCGAACGCCGCGATGCCGACGAGGCGGTCCCGGCCGCCCCAGACCGAGGTCGAGGTGACGACGGCGTTGCGCAGCCCGACCCCGAACTTCAGGTTGTGGTTCGAGCTGCCGGCGTTGAAGAAGTAGTCGCCGTCGATCTTCGCCTGCTCCTGCGGGCGGAGGGTGTCATAGAGCAGGAAGCTGTTCTGCCAGACGAGGCCGGGGCCCCACACCGTGTTCTCCCCCTCGATGCCGCTGATCGGCGTCAGGCTGAAGCCGCCGTCGACGAACGAGGCCATGCCGGAGAGGTAGAAGCTCGAGTTGAAGATGTGGGTGTCCTCGAGCTTGTAGATCGGCGTGCCGCCGGCCTGGTTCCAGGTGGTGGGGGGCTCGCGGGTCGGGCCCGCGTTGCGGCCGGACTTGACCTTGTCGCCGAAGTGGTAGAAGGCGATGCCGGAGTTGTTGCTCGCCACCTGGGCGTTGAGCTTCACCGCGTACGACGGCAGCTCGGTGAAGTCGTGGAAGCCCGGCTGAGTGGCCTTCTCGGGTGCCCTGACGCCCGCCAGGGTCAGCAGGTCGATCTCCTGCGTCCCCCACGAGCCCCATACCCACAGCCGGTCCTTGATGATCGGACCGCCCAGCTCGGCGCCGAAGTCCTTGACGTCGATGATCTGGTTGCCCTGTTGGAATAGGGCCTGAGCGCCGGAGTTCCACGGGCCCTTCTGGCCCAGGTCGGCCTTGTCGAAGCTGAGATCGGCCTGGTCGATCGTGTCGTCGGTCAGCAGGTAGCGGCCCGAGCCGCGCCACTCGTTGGTGCCGCGCTTGGTCACCATGTTCAGGGTGACGCCGCCGGTGGCGAGGGTCACGTCGGTGCCGCCCGTCGAGACCTGCATCTCCTCGAACGAGTCGAAGTTGTAGTAGGTCGGCGACGAGCCGATGGCGGCCATGTCGGTGATGATGACGCCGTCCACGGACCAAGCCGAGTTGTTGGAGTTGGTGCCGGGGCTGATGTACAGCGACTGCTGGCCGCTCTCGTTGCCGCCGACGTTGACGCGGTCGACGAGAACGCCCGGGGCCTGCTGCAGGATGACCCACGGGTCGCGGGCGGTCGGGATCTTCTCGAGCTCGACCTCGCTGACCGTGGTGCCGGTGGTGATCTTCCGCTCGTCGAGGATCGGGCTCTCGGCGGTGACGGTGATCACGTCCTCGACCGCCGAGCTCATCGTCACCTCGATCGTGGTGTTGCGGCCCACGCTGACGGTGACGTTGGGGTACTCGACGGTGCCGAAGCCTTCGAGGGCGGCCGAGAGCTGATAGCTGCCGGCCGACAGCCCGAGGAAGCGGAAGTCACCCTGAGCGTTGGTCACGAAGACCTGCGGGGCGCCGCCTCCCGTGATGGTGACGGTGACACCCGGCAGGGCCGCGCCCTGCTCGTCGACGACGCTCCCGAACACGCTGCCGGTCGTCTGCTGCGCGAACGCCGGAACGCCGGCCAGCAGCAGGAACGCGACGACGGTCAGAGCGCGCCGCCAAAAGTTGGTGGTGCTCATCCAGAAACCTCCGTAGTCATTGATAGATGGGTGCGAAGCAGCCCCCACGCGGGGACCGAGGACGAGAGAGTGGACTGTGTCGTGCGTGCCGCGCAACACCCCCTTTCCGGATCTGCTTCGTGGAACGGCGGAAAGTGTACTCATGACTGGAAGCCTGGTCAAGCAAGTGGGGTGCCACTCGGAACGCATCGAAGCGGTGAGGGCCAAACACCGCGGAATGAGCGAGTTGCAAGGATCGGAGGAGCCCCATGAAAGGCCCGCTCCAGGGGGTTGAACCCGGCCGCTCCAAGTTCTTGGACGGCTACCGCGGCGCCCGCGTTGTGTCGTACATTCGGCGCGATTCCCGAGGCCTTCGCCGATGACGCTCCGCACCGCCGCCCGCCCGCTCCTCGCGGTCTTCCTCGTCCTCGCCGCCTACGCCTGCTCGCAGTATCAGCCGTTCGACTCCGCCGGCCACCTGCGCGGCAAGTACGGCGAGCAGCTCGGCCGCGAGGAGGCGGCGAAGGTCGTCGTGCCCTTCGAGCTCGACGCCGAGCGGCTGGTCGCCATCGACGAGCGCATCCGTCCGGCGCTCGACGAGCGGCGGCGGGTCGATCAGGTGATCGACTACATCTTCAACCGGCTCGACCTCGAGTACTCGCTGCAGCCGACGCGCACCGCGGTCGAGACCTTCGTCACGCGCGAGGGCAACTGCCTCTCGTTCGTCAACCTCTTCGTCGGCGTGGCGCGCCATCTGCGCCTCAACCCGTTCTACGTCGAGGTCATCGACTACCAGCGCTGGAACCACCGCGAGGGATTGCTCGTCTCGCAAGGGCACATCGTCGCCGGGTTGATGGTCAAGGGGCAGATGAAGACCTTCGACTTCCTCCCCTACCGCGCCAAGGGCTACAAGGACTTCAAGCCGATCGACGACCTGACCGCGGCGGCGCACTACTACAACAACCTCGGCGCCGAGGCGCTGCTCGACGGTGACCTCCAGCGCGCCAAGGTCCTGCTCGCGACCGCCACCCGCATCGCGCCGCGTTTCGAGCGCGGCCTCAACAACCTCGGCGTCTGCCTGGCGCGGCTGCGCGACTACGACGGCGCGCTGGAGGCCTACGGCAAGGGGCTGGCCATCGACCCGGAGAACGTGCCCCTCCTCACCAACCTCGCCGGCACTTATCTGCGGCTGGCGCGCAGCGCGGAGGCGAACGAGATCCTGGCCAAGATCGACACCGCCCAGAACACCAACCCCTACTTTTTCGTCTACCGCGGCGAGCTCGCCCTCGCCGCCGGCGATACCGCCAAGGCGAAGCAGTACCTGGTGGAGGCGCTGCGCCGCGACACCGAGGTCCCCGAGGTGCACATCGCCCTGGTCAAGCTCTACATGGAGCTCGGCGACCTGGAGCGGGCGCGCCACCATCTCGGCCGCGCCCTCAACCTCGACGCCACCAACCCCGAGGCCCGCAAGTACGCCGTGCTGCTCGAGCAGGCGGAGGCGAAGTGACGAGCGAGCGTCCAGCGAGCTCGTCATCCTGAGCGCAGCGAAGGATCTCGCTCTCCTCCTTCTCCTCCTCACCGCCACTCCCGCGCCGCACCCTGCCGCCCTCCCGCTCCTCGAGCAGCTCCTCTCCCCAGCAGCCGGCCAGCGCCGCGCCGCCGCACAGCAGCTGATCGCAAGCGGCGACCGCGCCGTCCTGCCGGCCGTCGTCGACGCCCTCTTCTTCCTGCCGCGCGCCGAGCGTGCCGAGGCCTTCAACGTGCTCGAGTCGCTCGCCGGCGAGCGGCGCGAGCGCAGCTACTACGCCTGGGTCGAGCACGTCGCCGAGCACCCCGAGCTGCCGCCGCTGCCCGGCTACGCCAGCTTCAAGGCGTCGCTCCTGGCGCGCATCGACCGGCGCTACGCGCAGGTGCTCTTCGACGGCGTCCCGGCCCGCATCCGGCTGGAGGAGGTGGTCTCGGGCGGGGTGCCGCTGGAGGGGATCCCGGCCCTCGACCGGCCGCCGCACGCGCCGGCGGCCGCGGCCCGCCTGCGCGACGCCGAGGCCGTGCTCGGGGTGGCGGCCGGCGGCGCCTACCGCGCCTATCCGCTCGCCGTCCTCTCCTGGCACGAGATGGTCAACGACGAGGTCGGCGGCGAGCCGCTCACGCTCTCGTTCTGCACCCTCTGCGGCTCGGCCGTCCTCTACTCGACGCGCACGCCGGCGGGGACGCTCACCTTCGGCACCTCCGGCCTCCTCTACCGCAGCAACAAGCTCATGGTGGACCGCCAGACGCTGTCGCTGTGGAGCAACCTGACCGGCGAGGCGGTCGTCGGGCGGCTGGCCGCGGAGGAGCTGCGCCTGGCCGTCCTGCCGGTCACCCGCACGACTTGGGGGGAGTGGCGGGCGCTCCACCCGGAGACCACGGCGATGGTCCCCGACCGCGAGACCGAGCGGCGCTTCGGCTTCGACTACCGCGCCGGCGCCGCCGACCGCGCGCGCTCCGGCGTCCGCTTCCCGGTCTGGCCGCGCAGCGACGCGCTGCCGGAAAAGGAGGAGATCTACGCCGTCCGGCTCCCGGGCGGGGCGGCCAAGGCCTACCCCTTGGAGGCGCTGATCGCCGCCGGACTGCTGAACGACGCCGTCGGCGGCGAGCCGGTGGTGCTGGTGGTAGAAGCGAGCGGCGCCGTGCGCGCCTTCCGCCGCGGCGGCCACCAGTTCGCGGCCGGTCCCGAGCCCGGCACCCTGCGCGACGAGGCGGGGGGCGCGTGGAAAGTGACCGAGGAAGCCCTGATCCCGCCGGCAGGCGGCGAGACCGCCGAGCCCCCCCTCCCGCGCCTCCCCGGCCACCTCTCCTTCTGGCTCGGCTGGCACGCGTTCTTCCCCCAGGCCGAGCTCTGGAAGCCGGCGCTCCCCACTCCTTAGGAGAGCTCGTCCTGGCATCGCCGCGGCGGCCGCGGTATTTGCCGCTCCCCGCGGAACATCTTCCGGTCCTGGAGACTCATCTCCGGCGCCCGGAAATAAGTGTCCTATAGATCGAGATCTATTTTCGGAGCTCGACAACAAGACTTCCATGTATGGATATCTATCTCCCGTACCCGATGTTGAATCTCCCGGGCCCCGAGATCTATCTTCCGCCATCCGAGATCTATCTCGAACACCTCCAGATCAACCTCCAGCGCCCCCAGAAACCTAGCCCGTGGCACGCTAACTCCTTGCCCTTCTGGACTTAACTCCCAGGCGCGCGCGCCTCAAACCGCCCGAGCCACGCCTCCCCGAGCGAAACCAACTTGTAGCCCACCAGAAGGCCAAAACACGGTAACAATATAGTTGGCTCACCACGCGAGCGGGAGCACCACTCCCCCTGGCCGCCCCTTCCTGTCACATTTCAGCTACTTGACTCACCTTGCCGCTGGTGGATAGGGTCAAGAGCATGCCGAAGCTCTGGAAGATCCTTGGTGCGGTCGGGGCGGCCGTCGTGCTGATCCTCACCTTTCTTGCCAATCTGGCGACGTTCACGAATGAGTATCCGACGGCGGCGCCAAGATGGGCGCGTCTACTCGCCCCCTATGGGGAGGCAATCAGCGCCGGGACGCCTGGACTCCTTTTCTACGGCTTCCTGATTGCAGCCCTTCTCGCGGTGCTGTACGCGCAGATTGCTGGGCGCCGGCACGAGGAGAGCCTGCCTATCGCACCAGTCGCCCGCGCGCCCGAGTCGGCTCCTGCGCCCGCCGTTGTCCAAGAGCCCCCGGTCCCGATGGCCGATATTGAGTGGTTGCGACGCGGCTACGCTCCCTGGCAAGAGTGCATTCACGACGCCATCGCGCTTCTTGAAAGGCTGCGCGAAGCGCGGGATCTTTGGATAGGAGATGGAGAGAAAAATGCCATTATCGCGACACTCCTGCGAAGATTGATAGAGGAGAGCTCTACGGAGAAGAACGCCCTTGATAACGCGCTCGGTCACGGCCGCAACTTTTCGAAAGCGGAGTATAGGGAGCTTCGTGACGCGATGCAGACTTTAATCATCCATAGCTACCCACCACTCACATACTGGATCATGGAGGCCGGAACAAGCTTGCTGGGCAAGGATCGGCTTCTCCGCGGAGCGGATTATGCCGAGCTTTATGCCGCGCATCAGAAGGCGCTAGGGGATGCCAGGGAAGCTCGGATGACAGAGACGTTCCGCCACATAGCAGAGAACGTCAAGCACCTGGAAGAGCGCCTGCCACCTCCACTAGAGCGCAACCCCAGAGAATCGCTAGAGCAAAGCCCCAAAGAGCTTGGCCTTATGGCTCGTTGGGAAGGCCGCGATGTCGTCGTTGGTCGTTACTGGATGGGACGCCTAAACATAATAAACGTCATCCCGCCAGGGAATCCGGCAAGGGACGGTCTGCGGTTAATGTTTGTTTGCGCTAGACCAGGAGACGACAGAGCGAGCGGGCTCTTCTACGTTTACCCAGAAGAGGCCCGCCTCTATCTGGCGAATAGGATTGTGCCTCGGATGGAGATAACAATTGCGGGTAAAATCGCCGATGCCATGAGCGAAGGAGTGGAGCCCAGGGCCGTGCTTTCACCTGCCGAATTCGTGAACCCAGAGGACTTGGTTTTTCCTCAACAGGAAGGCTCTTGAGTTTGGCCTCAGTCCTCGACCCCGAGATACGTCCTCACCGCCTCGCGCACGATGGAGGGGCGAGCACCTGGCGCGGCTGGTCATCACCCTCGTGGGGCATCTCGACGTCGCGCGCGTGCCGGTCACTCTTCTCGCCGAGCTGAACAGCCAGGCCTGGGATCTGGTAGGCAACGCGCGGCGCCACCGCCGCCGGGCTCACCGAAGCCGATTTCGGGCTCGCCCGGCAGTTGGAAGGGGTGCGGTGTGACACTCGAGGCGGCGGAAGGGCGGAACTCTGAGGAGTAGCCCAGCAGAGGCGTTCTAGGCCGAGGCCACACGACCTCTGCGCGTCCTCTCAAGAGGTCGCCGGGGGCCTCCGGACGTCTCCCCAGGGCCTGGAGATGCGGTATCAGGCTCTGAGGATGTCGTATCAGCCGCTGAGGATGTATCCGGAACGCCTGAGGATGTCGTATCAGCCGCTGAGGATATATCCGGAAGCTCTGAGGATGTCGTATCAGCCGCGGAGGATGTCGTATCAGCGGCTGAGGATATATCCGGAACGCTTGCTCCCTTGTCCTCAGCCGTCTCTACCGGATCTCGGGCCTCTCCGGGATTCCACCGGAGCCCCGCTCCACCAACCGACCAACCAAAGGAGGTAACCGCTGTGCCCCCACCAGAACGGCCAGGCGGCCGGGCTCTGAACTCGCACCGGCCGGCGCGGAACCCACCACCGAGGCGGGTCGCGCGCGCCTGCCTCCGCCCGAAAGCGTTGAACCGGGCGACTTGGTGTACCATGTCCCTTCTGGACCGCTCCTCAGGAGTCTCCACATGAAGTCCCTTCCTCGCTGCACCCGGCGCTCTCTCCCGTTGCTCGCCGCTCTCGCCGCGCTGGTCGCCGGCGGCGGTCTGGTCGCCCAGGAGTTCGCGGAGCGCCAGGAGGTCGTGGTCGTCGAGGTGCCGGTCAACGTCACCGACCGCGACGGCGAACCGGTGCGCGGGCTGACGGCCGACGACTTCGAGGTCTACGACGAAGGGAAGCTCCAGAAGCTCACCGGCGCCGAGATCGTGGACCTCCAGGTGCTGTCGAGTGAAAAGAGCGCGCAGGTCGTGCAGCAGCTCCCCTCGACCCAGCGCCGCCACTTCCTCCTCCTCTTCGACCTCTCCTTCGCGACCCCCTCGGCCATCCTGCGGGCCCGCCTGGCGGCGCGGGACTTCGTGCTCGAGTCGCTCCATCCGGCGGACCTCGCGGCGGTCGCCACCTTCTCGCTCGAGGACGGGCCGCGGCTGATCGTCACCTTCACTCCCGACCGCGCCCAGCTCGCGCGCGCAATCGACACCCTGGGGGTGCGCAGCAAGGACGCTCTCGCCGGCCTGCACCTCGACCCGCTCCGCTTCCTGATCACCGCGCCCGAGATCCGCACCAACCCGGAAGGGCGCGAGTCGGAGAGCCGGGTGGACGTCCGGCTCAACGCCGAAGGCGAGATGCTCGAGCACCTCACGATCATCATGCAGCAGATGGACCGTAACCAGCGGCAGTTCGACCGCAGCCGCATCACCGCCTACGCGCGGTCGCTCGGCGACGTCGCGCGCTCGCTCGACAGCGTCCGCGGGCGCAAGCACGTGGTCCTCTTCTCCGAGGGGTTCGACAGCCGACTGCTGATCGGCCGCCAGCCCGAGAGCCAGGACGAGGAGCAGCAGCGCGACCTCATCAACGCCCAGCGCGGCGCCCTGCACCTGGTCGACTCCGACCAGATGTACGGCAACGTCGGCCTGCTCAACGATCTCGAGAAGATGGTCGAGCAGTTCCGCCGCGCCGACTGCGTGATCCAGGCGGTGGACATCGGCGGGCTGCGCGCCGGCAGCGAGGTCCGGCCGACGGCCGCCAACGCCGGCCAGGACTCGCTCTTCCTGATGGCCAACCCGACCGGCGGCGAGCTGTTCAAGGACGCCAACGACCTCGGCCGCCAGCTCGACCGCGTGCTGCAGCGCTCGGCGGTGACCTACGTGCTGACCTTCCAGCCCTCCGAGCTCAAGCTCGACGGCGCCTACCGCAAGCTCCGGGTCAAGCTCAAGAACGAAACGCGTGGCCTGCACCTCGCGCACCGCGCCGGTTACTACCGGCCGCGGCCGTTCCAGGACCTCGACCCGCTCGAGAAACAGCTCCTCGCCTCCGATGCGATCGCCAGCGCGGCGCCGGCCGACGGCCTCGCGATCGAAGTGCTGGCCGCCGCCTTCCGCGCCTCGAAGGGCTCCTCGTACGTGCCGGTGATCGTCGAGATCGACGGGCCGAGCCTCCTCGCCGGGCACGACAGCGAGAAGCTGGCGGTCGAGATCTACGCCTACGTCACTGACGCCAAGGGCGAGATGCGCGACTTCTTCACCCAGATGGTGGGGCTCGACGTCGGCAAGAACCGCCAGGCGCTGGCCCGCAGCGGCCTCAAGTACTACGGCCACCTCGAGCTCGGGCCCGGCGACTACCGCATCCGCGTCCTGGTGCGCAACGGCCGCAGCGGCCGCACGGCGGTGGAGTCGATCCCGCTCACCATCCCGCCCTACGACAGCTCCCAGGCCATCGTCCTGCCGCCGTTCTTCGTCGAGCCGCCGGGGCGCTGGATCCTGGTGCGCGAGCAGTCGCGCGAGCAGAGCGTCGTCTATCCCTTCACCGTCAACGGCGAGCCCTACATCCCGGCGGTCAAGCCGGCGCTGCGCGGCGAAGACGCGAGCCGGTTCTGCCTGGTGGCCTACAACCTGCCGGCGGGGGAGCTGGAGCTCGAGGGGCGGGTGATCGCCGCCGACGGCCGCGAGATCCCCGGCGCGCGGCTGCAGCTCGTCGAGCGCACGGTGACCGGCATCTCGCGCCTCGACAAGCTCCTCGCCACCTTCAAGCCCGGCGGCCTCGAGGCCGGCGAGTATCACCTGCAGGTGGCCGTCCGCCAGCCCGGCAACGGCCCCCTGAGCAGCAGCTCGATTCCATTCAGCGTGGTCAACTAGATTGCAGGAGATCCTCATGCTGCACTGTCGCCAGTCCCTCTGCTTCGCCCTCGGCCTCCTCGCCCTGCTGCCGGCCGCGCCTGCCGCGGCCCAGCAGCGGCGCGGCTTCAGCGACGTCACCACCGTCGTCGTCGTCGAGGTGCCGGTCTACGTCACCAAGGACGGCGAGCCGGTGCGCGGCCTGACCGCCGCCAACTTCGAGGTCACCGACGGCCGCAAGGTCCAGAAGATCACCGCCTTCGACGTGATCGACCTGGCGCAGCCGCTGACGACGCAGCAGGCGGCCCAGTTGCCGGTCGCCGGACGGCGCCACTTCCTGCTGCTCTTCGACCTCGCCTTCTCCGACCCGGAAGGGATCTTCCGCGCCCGCGAGGCGGCCAAGAAGGTCGTCTCCGAGCAGCTCCAGCCGACCGACCTCGCCGCCGTCGCCCTCTACACCGCTTCCCGCGGGCCGAACGTGGTCCTCGGCTTCACCTCCGACCGGCGGCAGATCGAGACCGCCATCGACACTCTCGGTGTGCCGCAGCTCGTCGGCCGCGGCGCCGATCCCCTCGGCCTCATGGTGAACGTGAGCCCCGCCTCCGGGGCCACGCAGGGAGGCGAGACCGGGTCCGGCGGTACGGGCGAAGCCGCCTCGGCCCGGTCCGAGGCCGTGACCGAGTTCCTCAAGGCCGCCTCCACGGCCGAAGCCAAGAGCAACGCCGAGGCGCTCAAGAACCAGGTGACCGCCTTCTCGCGCGCCTTCGCCGACTTCGGCAAGCTGATGGGGACCGTCCAGGGCACCAAGCACGTCGTCTACTTCTCCGAGGGCTTCGACAGCTCGGTGCTGCAGGGGGAGGGCGCGACGATGGAGACCTCGGCCGCCATCGAGCGCGGCGAGACCTGGGACGTCAACTCCGACGAGATGTACGGCGCCACCCGCCAGCAGAACGACGTCGAGGCGATGCTCGAGGAGCTGCGCCGCGCCAACTGCGTCGTGCAGGCGGTGGACGTGGCGCGCCTCAAGTCCGGCGTCGAGGAGCGGCCGCGCGCCTCGGGCCAGGACAGCCTGCTGAACATGGCCAAGTCGACCGGCGGCGAGCTCTACACCAACTTCACCGACCTGTCGCAGGCGATGGGCAAGGTGTTCCAGCGCACCAGCGTCACCTATCTCCTCGCCTTCCAGCCCGACAACCTCAAGCAGGACGGCGCCTTCCGCAAGCTCAAGGTGCGGTTGAAGGACGCGCCGGGCGGGGCCAAGCTCTCCTACCGGCCCGGCTACTACGCGCCGAAGCCGATGCCGCAGCTCACCGCCCTCGAGCGCCGCTTCCAGACCGCGGCCGAGATCCTCGGCGGCGAGCCGGGCGGGCCGCTCGGCGCTTCCGTTCTCGCCACCCCCTTCCGCACCGGGGGCGCCAACTCCTACGTGCCGGTGCTGGTCGAGGTCAACGGACCGGCGCTGCTCGCCGGACAGACGGACAAGGCGCTGGTCACCGAGATCTACGCCTACGCCATCGACGGCGAGGGCTCGATCCAGGGCTACTTCACGCAGAACCTCGGGCTCGACCTCGCCAAGGTCGAGGCGCAGCTCAAGCAGAGCGGCCTCAAGTTCTACGGCGACCTCGACCTGCCGCCCGGCGAGTACTCCCTCCGCGTCCTGGTGCGCAACGCCCAGACCGGCGCCCACTCGCTGCAGGTGGTGCCGGTCGTCGTCCCGGCCTACGACAAGGCGGGCCCCGTGGTGCTGCCGCCGCTCTTCCCGGAGCCGCAGGGCAAGTGGCTGTTGACCCGTGAGACGCAGGCCGCGGGCGCGCCGCAGCCCGAGTATCCGTTCATCATCGGGCAGGAGCCGTTCATTCCGGCCTCGAAGCCCGTGCTCGCGGCCAACCAGGGGGTGCGCGTCGCCGTCATGGCCTACAACCTGGGCAACGGCGACGTCCGCGCCGAGGCCGGCGTGCTGCGCGCCGACGGCCAGCCGATCGAGGGCGGGGCGCTGCAGCTCACCGAGCGGCAGCGCGGCGGCGGGCGCGGGCCCGACCGCCTGGTGGGGACCTTCACCCCCACCGGGCTGCCGCCCGGCGAGTACCTGCTGCGGGTGACGGTGACCGACGGGGCGAGCGGCACGGCGCAGTCGAGCTCGATCCCGTTCGTCGTCGGCTAGGCGCGAAGGCTTTCGCGCCGGGCTCCGATCAATCGACGCCGCGCCTGGAAAGTCGGCAGGTCCGTTGCAGGAGGGCCGGGGAGAAGCTACCCCGGCCCTCCGTGCTTTCCGCGGCACCTGCCGCGTTGTCGAGCTCCCGCTGCCGTCCTGCAAGGAGGACGCCGATGCCCTCGCGTAGAGTCGCCGCTCTCGTCTCGCTGGTCTCCCTCGCCGCCGCGGCGCCCCTCCTGTCCCAGGCGCCGCCGCGCTTCGGCGGCACGACCTCGGTCGTGGTCGTCGAGGTGCCGGTCAACGTCACCAAGGACGGCAAGCCGGTGCGCGGCCTGACCGCCGACAACTTCGAGCTCACCGACGGCAAGACGGAGCAGCCCATCACCGGCTTCGAGGTGATCGACCTCGGCGCGGTCGGGGCCGAGGGGCAGCGGCGCATCCCGATCGCCGCCCGCCGCCACTTCCTCTTCCTCTTCGACCTCACCTTCGCGCAGGCGAGCTCGATCGTGCGGGCGCGCGGCGCGGCGATCGACCTCGTGCGGCAGGGCTTCCACGCCGCCGACCTCGGCGCCGTGGCCACCTACAGCGCGACCCGCGGCGCTGAGCTGGTGCTCGGCTTCACCAGCGACCGCGCGCAGATCGAGGCGGCGATCCGGTCGCTCGGCCTGCCGCAGCTCGTCAACCGCGCGCCGGACCCGCTGCGGCTGATCGTCGCGGACATCGGGGCCGAGGCGAGCAGCGGCATGCTGCCGGGCATCCGGGGCGGCAACCGCGACCGCCGCGCGGAGGTCGAGGAGGCGAGGAACTACCAGATGACCGAGATCCTCGGCGACATCCAGCGCGACAGCAACGAGCTGCAGGGGAGGACGGAGCAGAACCAGGTGGTGGCCTTGACGCGCTCCTTCTCCGAGCTGGCGCAGATGATGGCGTCGGTCGAGGGGCGCAAGCACGTCGTCTACCTGTCCGAGGGGTTCACCGCCGGCTCGGCCGTCGGCCGCGGCCCCGACCGCGAGACCAGCGACGCGGTGGCGGAAGGCGAGTGGTGGAAGTCCGAGAGCGAGACGGTCTACGGCAGCAGCCGCGTGCAGGGCGACGTCGAGCGGATGCTCGAGGCCTTCCGCCGCGCCGACTGCGTGGTGCAGGCGGTGGACATCGGCGGCGTGCGCACCACGGGGGCGGAGGCCCAGACCCACCTGGCGAGCGACGCGCAAGGACGCAACGAC
The DNA here is from genome assembly GCA_036397955.1 of Thermoanaerobaculia bacterium. Classification (GTDB taxonomy): domain Bacteria; phylum Acidobacteriota; class Thermoanaerobaculia; order Multivoradales; family UBA5704; genus DASUNQ01. The sequence goes on from DASWHY010000546.1 coordinate 13,981, forward strand.
GGCCGCGACGTCCTGCTGACCATGGCGCGCGACACCGCCGGCGAGCTGTTCCAGAACACCAACGACCTCTCCGCGGCGATGGCCCGCATGCTGGCGGCGACGAGCGTCACCTACCTGCTGACGTTCCAGCCCGAGGGCCTGCCGCAGGACGGCTCCTTCCACCCCCTCAAGGTGCGCTTGCAGGGCGCGCCGCGCGGCGCGCGGGTCTCCCACCGCGCCGGCTACTACGCGCCCGACCCGCTGCGCGTGGTGCGGCCGCTCGAGCACAGCCTGACCTCGGCGGCCGAGATCCTGAGCGGCGAGGAGGGCGGCAACCTGCCGGTCTCGGCGCTGGCGCTGGCGCTGCCGCTGCCGGGCGCAGCGGGGAAGGCGGTGGTGCCCCTCCTCGTCGAGGTGGACGGGCCGGCGCTGCTGGCCGGCCACGTCGGGCCGGCGCTGGCGCTCGAGATCTACGCCTACGCGCTGGGCACCGAAGGCTCCGTCGACGGCTTCCTGACCCAGCGCCTGGAGCTCGACCTGAACAAGGTGGAGGACGAGCTGCGGGCGAGCGGCCTCAGGTTCTACGGCGAGCTGGAGCTGCCGCCCGGCTCCTACGAGATCCGGTTGCTGGTCAAGAACGCGCAGATGGGGGGCGCCAGCGCGCTGCGCTCGGTACCGGTCGAGGTGCCGGCCGCGCCGCAGCTCTCGCCGCCCCTCTTCGTCGCGGCGGCGGGCGGCTGGCTGCTGACGCGGCAGGCGCCGCGGCCCGGCGAAGCGGCGCGCGAATATCCGTTCACGCTCGCCGGCAAGCCCTTCGTGCCGGACGCGCGGCCGGTGGTCGCGGCGGCCGGCGAGGCGCAGGTCGCCCTCCTGGCCTACGACCTGGGGAGCGGCGAGGTGGTGGCGCACGCCGAGGTGCTGCGCGCCGCCGACCGCCAGCCGGCTGCCGGGGGCGGCTTCCGCCTGCTGGAGCGCCAGCGCGGCGAAGGGGGCGCGCCCGACCGGCTGGTCGGGGTCTTCACCCCGGCGGGCCTGCCGCCGGGGGAGTACGTGCTGCGCGTCACCGTCACCGACCGGGCGAGCGGCGCCGCCCGTTCGAGCGCCGCGCCCTTCGTGGTCGAGGGGTAGGGCGGTGCGCGGCCGGCCGGCGCTCCTCGCTCTCGCCCCGCTCCTGCTGCCGCTGGCGCCGGCGCGCCTGCCGGCGCAAGAGGGGCGCTTCGGCGACACCGCCTCGGTCGTCGTCGTCGAGGTGCCGGTCCAGGTCGTCAAGGACGGCAAGCCGGTGCGCGGGCTGACGGCTGAGAACTTCGAGGTCTACGACGGCAAGACGTGGCAGCCCCTCACCGGCTTCGAGGTCGTCGACCTCGCCGCGCTCGGGAGCCCCGCCGCCGGCGCGGCTCCACCGCCGCGCGCGCTGCCGCTCGCCGGCCGCCGCCACTTCCTCTTCCTCTTCGACCTCACCTTCGCGCGGCCCAAGTCGGTCGTGCAGGCGCGCGAGGCGGCGGTCGGGCTGGTGCGCGACGACCTCCACCCCACCGACTTGGCGGCCGTCGCCACCTACAGCGCCACCCGCGGCAGCGAGCTGGTCCTCGGCTTCACCGCCGACCGCGCGCAGGTGGAGACGGCGATCCGCTCGCTCGGCTTGCCGCAGCTCCTGGCCCAGACACCCGATCCTCTCAATCTGATGATCGGCGAGCTGCGCCCGCTCGAGAAGGAAGGGAAGCTCGACCAGTTCGACCTCATCTTCCTGGAGCAGCTCGAGGATGCCCAGCGCGTCATGCAGTCCGACCAGCACGCCCTCGAGAACCAGGTCGTGGCGCTCACCCGCTCCTTCACCGACCTGGCGCAGGTGATGGCGGCGGTGAACGGGCGCAAGCAGGTGGTCTTCCTCTCGGAGGGCTTCGAGGCCGGGCTGACCGCCGGCAAGGGAGCCGACGAAACGGCGGCCCGCGACATCGCCCAGGGCGAGGGGTGGCGGACCGACAGCATCGAGGTCTTCGGCAGCGGGCGGGTGCAGAACGACCTCGTCAACATGCTGGAGGGGATGCGCCGCGCCGACTGCGTGATCCAGGCGGTGGACATCGGCGGCGCGCGCGCCGCCGGCGCCGCGGCCTCGGAAGACCGCGGCGAGGAGCCGCGGCTGGGCCTCGGCGGGAAGGACTCCCTCTTCACCATGGCCAAGGCCACCGGCGGCGAGCTCTACGAGGGCTTCAACGACCTCGGCGCGGCGATAGGCAAGATGCTGGAGCGGACGAGCGTCACCTACGTCCTCTCCTTCCAGCCCGAGGGCCTCCTCGCCAACGGCGCCTTCCACACGCTGGAGGTGCGCCTGAAGGGCACGCCGCGCGGCGCCCGCGTCCACCACCGCGCCGGCTACTTCGCGCCCGACCCGTCGCGCGCCATCCATCCCTTGGAGCAGCGGCTCCTGGCGGCGGCCGAGATCCTGGGCGGCGAGGAGGGCGGGACGCTGCCGGTCTCCGCCCTCGTCGTGCCGCTGCCGGGCGGCGGGGCCCCGGAGGCGGCGGTGCCGCTGCTGCTGGAGATCGACGGGCCGGCGCTCCTCGCCGGCCACGTCGGGCGCTCCCTGGCGCTCGAGATCTACGCCTACGCCCTCGACCGCCAGCAGGCGGTGCGCGGCTTCCTGACGCAGCGCGTGGACCTCGACCTCGAGAAGGTGGAGGCGGAGCTGCGCGCCGGCGGCCTCAAGTTCTACGGCGAGCTGGCGCTGCCGCCGGGCGCCTACACGCTGCGCCTGCTGGTCCGCAGCGCGCAGAGCGGCGCGCGGAGTCTCCGCTCGCTGCCGGTCGAGGTGCCGGCGGCGGCGGTGGGGGCGGCCGGGGCGGGGCCGCTGGTCTCGCCGCCCCTCTTCCTCGCGAGCGGCGGGAGCTGGGTGGTGACGCGGCAGGCGGAGCGAGCCGGCGAGCCGGCGCGCCAATACCCGTTCACGCTCGCGGGGCAGCCCTTCGTGCCCGACGTCCGGCCGGTCGTCGCCGCGGCCGGCGAGGCGCGGGTCGCCCTGCTCGCCTACAACCTGGGGAGCGGCGAGGTCGTGGCGCGCGCCGAGGTGCTGCGCGCCGCCGACCGCCAGCCGGCCGCCGGCGGCGGCTTCCGCCTCCTCGACCGCCAGCGCGGCGAAGGCGGCGCTCCCGACCGGTTGCTCGGCGTCTTCACCTCCGCCGGGCTGCCGCCCGGCGAGTACCTGCTGCGCGTCACGGTGACCGACCGCGCGAGCGGCGCGACGCACTCGAGCGCCACGGCGTTCGCGGTCGGAGGCTAGGCCGGTGCGCGCGACGATCGCCCGGCTCGCCCTCCTCCTCGCACTGCTCGTCACACTCGCCCCGGCGGCGCTCCCCGCCCAGGAGGGGCGCTTCGGCGAGACGACGTCCGTCGTGGTCGTCGAGGTGCCGGTCCAAGTCACCAAAGACGGCCGGCCGGTGCGCGGGCTCACCGCCGGGGACTTCGCGGTCTTCGACGGCAAGACGAAACAGCGGATCACCGGCTTCGAGGTGATCGACCTCGCGGCGCTGGGGGCCGCGGGCGCCGCCGCCGGCGCACAATCGCCGCCACCGCCGGCGCTGCCGCTCGCCGCCCGGCGCCACTTCCTCTTCCTCTTCGACCTCACCTTCGCGCAGCCCAAGTCGATCCTCCAGGCGCGCCGGGCGGCGCTCGGGCTGCTGCGCAGCGGCCTGCACCCGACCGACTTCGCGGCGGTCGCCACCTACGGCGCCAGCCGCGGCGCCGAGCTGGTGCTCGGCTTCACCGCCGACCACGCGCAGGTGGAGGCGGCGATCGACGGGCTCGGGATGCCCCAGCTCCTCGACCGCTTCGGGGACCCGCTGCGGCTGCTGATCGCCGACATCCAGGCCGAGGCACGGTACGGCGAAGGCGTTGGCGCCCTGCCTGCGGACATGCCCAGGGAAGCGTCGGAGGACACCGGGCTCTCCCACTTCGAGTCCATCCATCGCATGGCCGAGGCCAACTACCGCCGCACGCCGGAGAACCAGATCATCGCCGCGACGGGCGCGCTCGGCGAGCTGGCGCAGCGGCTGGCGGTGGTGGACGGCCGCAAGTACGTCGTCTACCTCTCGGAGGGGTTCCAGGGCAGCGCCGTGACCGGCCAGGGGATCGACGCCGGCTCGGCCGCGCTGGTGGCGGACGGATCGGTCTGGGAGGTCGACAGCGGCAAGCTCTACGGCAGCGCCCGCGTCCAGGCCGACCTGGCGCAGATGCTCGAGACCTTCCGCCGCGCCGACTGCGTGATCCAGGCGGTGGACGTCGGCGGGGTGCGGACGGCCGGCGCCGAGGCGGCGACCGAGCTGCGGTCCGACGCCGACGTCGCTGACACCGGCCGCGACTCGCTGCTCACCATGGCCCACTACACGGGAGGCGCGCTCTACGAGCGCTTCAACGACCTCTCGGCGGCGATGGGGAAGATGCTCGAAGGGACGAGCGTCACCTACCTCCTCTCCTTCCAGCCGGACGGCCTGGCGCACGACGGCGCCTTCCACGACCTCGAAGTGCGGCTCGCGGGCGGGCCGCGCGGCGCGAAGGTCCACCACCGCGCCGGCTACTTCGCACCCGACCCACGGCGCCCGCCCGACCCGCTGGAGCAGCGGCTGAGGACGGCGGCCGAGATCCTGAGCGGCGACGAAGGGGGAGACCTGCCGGTCGCGGCGCTCGCCGTGCCGCTGCCCTCGGGCGCACTGCCGCTGCTGCTCGAAGTGGACGGGCCGGCGCTGCTCGCCGGGCGCGGCGACGGACCGCTGGCGCTGGAGATCTACGCCTACGCGCTCGACGCGCAGCAGGCGGTGCGCGGCTTCCTGACCCAGCGCGTGGAGCTCGACCTGGTAGAGGTCGAAGCGGCGCTGCGCGCGGGCGGCCTCAAGTTCTACGGCGAGCTGGCGCTGCCGCCCGGCGCCTACACGCTGCGCCTCCTGGTCCGCAGCGCACCGAGCGGCGCCTACGTCCTCCGTTCCCTGCCGGTCGAGGTGCCGGCGGCGGGCGCCGGGCCGATGGTGTCGCCGCCGCTCTTCCCGGCGGCGGAGACCGGCTGGCTCCTCACCCGGCAGGCCGAGCGTCCCGGCGCGGCGGCGCGCGAGTACCCCTTCACGCTCGCCGGCCGGCCGTTCGTGCCCGACGCCCGGCCGGTCGTCGCCGCGGCCGGCGAGGCGCGCGTCGCGCTCCTCGCCTACAACCTGGGGAGCGCCGCCGTGGCGCGGGCCGAGGTGCTGCGCGCCGCCGACCGCAAACCGGCCGCGGGAGGCGCCTTCCGCCTTCTCGACCGCCAGCGCGGCGAAGGCAACGCGCCCGACCGGCTGGTGGGGGTCCTGAGCTCGCGGGGCCTGCCGCCGGGCGAGTACCTGCTGCGCGTCACCGTCACCGACCGCGCCAGCGGCGCCACGCACTCGAACGTCACGGCCTTCGTCGTCGGAGGGTAGGGTGGCGCGCGGCCGGCGGCAGGACCCCCCGGCTCTCTTTCTCGGGCTCCTTCTCGCCTTCGCTGTCGCGGCGCTCCCCGCCCAGGAGGGGCGCTTCGGCGGCACCGCTTCGGTCACCGTCGTCGAGGTGCCGGTCTATGTCGTCCGCGACGGCCGGCCGGTGCGCGGCCTCGTCGCCGGCGACTTCGAGGTGCTGGACGGCAAGACGCGGCGGCCGATCACCGGCTTCGAGGTCGTGGACCTCGCCGCGTCGGCGCCGGCGGGCGCGGCGACGGCCGCCCCGGCACCCCTGCCGCTCGCCGGCCGGCGCCACTTCCTGCTGCTCTTCGATCTCACCTTCGCCGAGCCCAGCTCGATCCTGAAAGCGCGCCGGGCGGCGCAGGAGCTGGTGCGCGCCAGCATGCACCCCGCCGACCTGGTGGCGGTGGCGACCTACAGCACCACGGAGGGGGCGAAGCTCGTCCTCGGCTTCACGCCCGACCGCGAGCAGGTGGCGGCGGCGATCCAGTCGCTCGGGCTAGCGCGGTCCCTTTCGTTCCGCGCCGACCCGCTGACCCTGATGATCGAGGAGCTCGAGGCGCGGCGCGACCGGGGGATGCTGAACCCCGACGACGCGTTTCTCCTGGCGTTGCTCGAGGAGAGCCGGCGGGGGGTCGACAGCGGACAGGCGGCGCTGGTCAACGAGGTGGCGGCGCTGACCCGCTCCTTCACCGAGCTGGCGCAGGCACTGGCGGCGGTGGGGGGGCGCAAGTTCGTCGTCTACCTCTCGGAGGGGTTCGAGGCGTCGCTGACCGCCGGGCGCGGCATGGACGCCGAGACCGCCCGGGCGGTGGCCGAGGGGGAGGTGTGGAGGGTGGGGAGCGAGCGGGTCTACGGCAGCACGCGGGTGCAGAACGACCTCGCCAACATGCTCGCGGCGCTGCGCCGCGCCGACTGCATCGTGCAGGCGGTGGACATCGGGGGCGTGCGCGCGTCCGGGGCGGGCGCCGGCTCGGAGCGGGCCGCCGAGGCCCCCATGGGCTCCCGCGGGCGCGACACCCTGCTCACCTTCGCCCAAGGCACCGGGGGGGCGCTCTACGAGAGCTTCAACGACCTCGCGGCGGCGCTGGGGAGGATGCTCGAGCGCACCAGCGTCACCTACATCCTGACCTTCCAACCCGACGGCCTGGCCCACGACGGCGCCTTCCATCCGCTGACCGTGCGGCTCAAGGGCGCGGCGGCGCGCGGCGCTCACGTCCACCATCGCGCCGGCTATTACGCGCCCGACCCGCGGCGCCCGCTCGACCCCCTCGAGGAGCGGCTGAAGGCGGCGGCCGAGATCTTGGGCGGCGAGCAGGGCGGGACGCTGCCGGTCTCGGCGCTGGCGGTGCCGCTGCCGGGCGCGGGCGCGCCGGCGGTCGTGCCGCTGCTGCTCGACGTGGACGGACCGGCGCTCCTCGCCGGCGGTGCCGCGGGTCCCTCCCCTGCCGGCCCCTCGACACGCACGCTCGGGCTCGAGATCTACGCCTACGCGTTGGACCGGCATCAGGCGGTGCGCGGCTTCCTCACCCAGCGTCTCGACCTCGACCTCGAGCAGGTCGAGGACGAGCTGCGGGCGGGCGGCCTCAGGTTCTACGGCGAGCTCGAGCTGCCGCCGGGCCGCTACACCCTGCGCCTCCTGGTGCGCGACGCGAAGAGCGGCGCCAAGGCGTTGCGCTCGCTCCCCCTCGAGGTGCCGGCGGCGGCCGCGGGCGGCCTGCTCGTCTCGCCGCCGCTCTTCCTCGCCACGGGGGAGAGCCGGCTCCTGACGCGCCAGGCGGAGCGCCCGGGCCAGCCGCCGCGCGAGTACCCGTTCACCCTCGCCGGCAAGCCCTTCGTGCCCGACACACGACCGGTCGTCGCCGTAGCCGGCGAGGCACGCGTCGCGCTCCTCGCCTACAACCTCGGCGGCGGCGACGTCGTGGCGCGGGCCGAGGTGCTGCGCGCCGGCGACCAGAAGCCGGCCTCCGGGGGCGCCTTCCGCCTCCTCGACCGCCAGCGCGGCGAAGCCGGCGCGCCCGACCGGTTGGTCGGGGTCCTGACCGCGCGCGGCCTGCCGCCGGGCGAGTACCTGCTGCGCGTCACCGTCACCGACCGCGCCAGCGGCGCCACGCATTCCAGCGCCGCGCCTTTCGTGGTAAGAGGTTAGAAAGCGATGCGCCGCCAACCAGCCCTTCTCCCCCTTCTCGCCGCGCTCGCCGGCGCGCTCGCCGCCGTCCTGCCCGCCCAGGAGGGACGCTTCGGCGAGACGGCGTCGGTCGTCGTCGTCGAGGTGCCGGTCAACGTCACCAAAGGCGGCCGGCCGGTGCGCGGTCTGACGGCCGAGGACTTCGAGGTCTTCGACGGCAAGACGAAGCAACGCCTCACCGGCTTCGAGGTGATCGACCTCGCCGCGCCGGGCGCCGGCGGCGCGGACGCCGCCCGCGCGGCGGCGCCGAGACCGGCGCTGCCGCTCGCCGCCCGCCGCCACTTCCTCTTCCTCTTCGACCTCACCTTCGCCCAGCCCAAGTCGATCGTGCGGGCGCGCGAGGGGGCGGTGGCGCTGGCGCGCGGCGGCCTCCACCCCACCGACCTGGCGGCCGTCGCCACCTACAACGCGCGCCGCGGCGCCGAGCTGGTCCTGGGCTTCACCCCGGATCGCGCGCAGCTCGCGGCGGCGATCGGGTCGTTGGGTCTGCCGCAGCTGCTCGACCGCGCCCCGGACCCGCTGCGCCTGACGCTGACGAGCTTCAAGGCGCAGCTCGAGACCAGGGGCGGCCCGGAGGAATGGCCGGAGGGCGAGCTCATCCTCGAGATCTTCGAGGCCGATCAGCGGCTCGCCGCCGAGCAGCAGGCGCGGGAGACGCGGAACCAGGTCGTGGCGCTCACCCGCTCCTTCTCCGAGCTGGCGCAGATGCTGGCCTCGATCGACGGCCGCAAGCACGTCGTCTACCTCTCCGAGGGCTTCAACCGCGAATCCGCCACCGGCCGCGGCGCCGACCGCGACACCGCCGACGCGATCGCCTCGGGCGAGACCTGGAAGGCGGAGACGGAGGGGATCTACGGCAGCACGCGCGTGCAGGGCGACGTCGAGCGCATGCTCGAGGCGTTCCGCCGCGCCGACTGCGTGGTCCAGGCGGTGGACATCGGCGGCGTCCACGTCACCGGCTCCGACGTCACCGAGACCATCCACGGCGAGACGGCGGGGCAGGAGCGGGGCAGCGGGCGCGACGTCCTGCTGACCATGGCGCGCGACACCGGCGGCGAGCTGTTCCAGAACAGCAACGACCTGGCGACGGCGATGGCGAAGATGCTGGAGCGGACGAGCGTCACCTACCTCCTCGCCTTCCAGCCCGAAGCGCTGCCGCAAGACGGCACCTTCCATCACCTCAAGGTCCGGCTCAAGGGCGGCCCGCGCGGCGCGCAGGTCTTCCACCGCGCCGGCTACTACGCCCCCGACCCGGCGCGCGTCGCGCGGCCGCTCGAGCGGACCCTGTTGACGGCGGCGGAGATCCTGGGCAACGAGGAGGGCGGCAGCCTGCCGATCGCGGCGCTCGCGGTGCCGCTGCCGGGCGGCGCGCTGCCGCTGCTCGTCGAGATCGAGGGCCCGGCCCTCCTCTTCGGGCACCAGGGCCCGGCCCTCGAGGTCGAGATCTACGCCTACGCGCTGGACGGCGCCGGGGCGGTGCGCGGGTTCCTCACCCAGCGCGTGAACCTCGACCTCGAGAAGGTGCGCGAGGCGCTCGGCGCCGGCGGGCTCAAGTTCTACGGCGACCTGGCGCTGCCGCCCGGCTCCTACACGGTACGCCTGCTGGTGCGGAACGCGCAGAGCGGGGCCCGGGCCCTCCGCTCGCTGGCGGTCGAGGTGCCGGCGGCCGGCGCGGAAGGCGGCGCTGCCGCGGCGGCGCCGTTCGTCTCGCCGCCGCTCTTTGCCGACGCCGCCGGGCGGTGGATCCTGGCGCGCGAGCAGAGAGGTGCCGAGGAGGCGTCGCCGCCCGATCCGTTCCTGCGCGGCGGCGAGCCCTTCCTTCCTGCGGTGCGGCCGGTCCTCGCCGCCGGCGCCGAGGCCCCGGTGACGGTCCTCGTCTCCGACCTGGCCGCGGAGCAGGCCCAGGTGCGCGCCAAGGTGCTCGACGCCGCCGGCCGGGAGGTCGCCGGCGGGAAGCTCCGCATCGCCGCCTGGCGGCGCGGCGCGGCCGGCGCGCTCGGGCGCCTGGAAGGGAGCTTCGCCACCGCCGGCCTGCCGCCGGGGGAGTACGTGCTGCGGGTCACCGTCACCGACCCCCGGAGCGGCGTCGCGCAGTCGAGCACGGCCGCCTTCGCCGTCGCGGCGGCCGGCTGATCCAGCCGTTCATGGCGGGCGAGCTGCTCGTCCGGGTCAAGCCCGGGCGCGACAAGGCGCTGCGGCAGGGGCACCCCTGGCTCTTCTCGGGCGCGATCGCCGGCGTCGAGGGCGACGAGGACGCGCCGCTGGCGCGGGTGGTGGACGCCGCCGGCCGGCCGCTCGGCACCGGCTTCTGGAGCCCGCGCTCGCAGATCCGGGTGCGTCTGCTGGCGGCCCCCGGCGAGACGGTGGACCGCCACCTCTTCGCCGCCCGCCTGGCCGAGGCGCTGGCGCTGCGCCGGGCGGTGCTGCCGCCCGACACCACCGGCTGGCGCGTCCTCAACGCCGAAGGGGACGGCGTCCCCGGCTGGACGGTGGACCGCTTCGGCGAGACCTTCGTCTCCCAGATCACGGTCGCCGGCCTGGAGACGCTGCGCGGCGAGGCCTACGCCGCCCTCGCCACGGCGTTCCCCGGCGCCGACGTCCTGCAGTCCAACGCCGCCCCCGTCCGCCGCGCCGAGGGGCTGCCGGCCGTCGACGAGGTCATCGCCGGCGACCCGCCGGCGGAGGCCCGGTTCACCGAGTCCGGCCTCGCCTTCACCGCCGACCTCGCGGCCGGGCAGAAGACCGGCTTCTACTGCGACCAGCGCGAGAACCGCCGCCTCGCCGAGCGGCTGGCCGGCGGCCGCAGCGTCCTCGACCTCTTCGCCCACAGCGGCGCCTTCGGCCTCTACGCCCTGCGCGGCGGCGCCGAGCGGGTGGTGCACGTCGAGTCCTCGACCAAGCTCATCGAGCGCGGCCGCCGGCACTACGCGCTGAACGGCCTGGAGACGGCGGAGGCCGAGGGCCGCGTCGAGTGGGTGCGCGCCAACGCCTTCGAGGAGCTGCGGCGGCGGAGCGACCGCTTCGG
>DASWHY010000547.1:0-1911 GCA_036397955.1 Thermoanaerobaculia bacterium
TCCACCGCCGCCACGGCCTCCTCTTCACCACACCGGTGACGCTGGTCGCGCTCACCGGCCTCCCCCTCCTCGCCCGCCGCCGGCCGCGCCTGGCCCTCGCCGTCGGCTGGACCGCCGCCGCCCTCCTCCTGTTCTTCTCCCGCTACGAGCTCTGGTACACCTCGGCCTACGGCAACCGCTTCCTGCTGCCGGTGGTGGCCCTGGCGGCGCTGCCGCTCGCGTCCCTCTGCGAGTGGGCGGCGGGGCTGCTCCGGCGCCCGGCGGAAACTCCCGGCGCTCCGCGGGCGTAATACGGCCTGACGCTCCAAGACCGGAAGCGATCGGAGGCGGCGATGCTCAGCATCTCCAACCTGTCGAAGACCTACCCCAACGGCGTGCGCGCCCTCGACGGCGTGAGCCTGGAGATCCCGCGCGGGATGTTCGGGCTGCTCGGGCCCAACGGCGCCGGCAAGTCGACGCTGATGCGCACCCTCGCCACGCTGCAGGAGGCCGATTCGGGCGCCGTCACCTTCGGCAGCCTCGACGTCCTGCGGCAGAAGGAGGAGGTGCGCAAGCTTCTCGGCTACCTGCCGCAGGAGTTCGGGGTCTACCCCAAGGTCACGGCCGAGACGATGCTCGACCACTTCGCGCTGCTCAAGGGGATCGCCCGCCCGCGCGAGCGGCGCGAGGTGGTGGACGCCCTCCTCCACCAGACCAACCTCTGGGAGGTGCGCAAGCGCAAGCTCGGCACCTTCTCGGGCGGCATGCGGCAGCGCTTCGGCATCGCCCAGGCGCTCCTCGGCAACCCGCGGCTGGTCATCGTCGACGAGCCCACCGCCGGCCTCGACCCGCAGGAGCGCAACCGCTTCCTGAACCTCCTCTCGGCGATCGGCGAGAACGTCGTCGTCATCCTCTCGACGCACATCGTCGGCGACGTGCGCGAGGTGTGCAGCGCGATGGCGATCATCTCCGAGGGGCGGGTGCTCCTGACCGGCGAGCCGCGGCAGGTGATGGCGGGGCTCGAGGGCCGCATCTGGCAGAAGGCGATCGAGCGCGCGGAGCTCGCGGCCCACGAGGAGCGCTACGCGGTGATCTCGACCCGCCTCCTCGGCGGCCGCACGCTCCTCCACGTGGTCGGCGAGGAGCGCCCGGGCGACGGCTTCGAGCCGGTCGCCCCCGACTTGGAGGACGCCTACTTCCACGCCCTCCGCCGCGCCGCGCCCGCCGCCGCCGCCGCGGCGCAGGCGGCCTGAGACGCGCCGGGGAAGCCATGTTCGGCGCCATCGCCCGCTTCGAGGTCCGCTACCAGCTCCGGCAGCCGCTCTTCTGGGCCACCACCGCCGTCCTCGCGCTCCTCACCTTCGCCGCGGTCACCTCCGAGACGGTGAAGATCGGCGGCGCGATCGGCAACGTCCATCGCAACTCGCCGTTCGTGATCATGCAGTTCATGACCGTGCTGTCGGTCGTCGGGATGTTCGTCATCACCGCCTTCGTCGCCAGCTCGGTGCAGCGCGACTTCGAGTACGGCACGGCGCCGCTCTTCTTCTCGCGGCCGGTCAAGAAGCGCGACTACCTGCTGGGCCGCTTCGCCGGCTCGCTCACGGTCTCGGCGCTGGTCTTCCTCGGCCCCTTGCTGGCGATCGTCCTCGGCAGCTTCATGCCCTGGCTCGAGCCCGAGCGGCTCGGCCCGTTCCGCCTGGCGCCCTACGCCTTCACCTTCTTCGTCCTCGTTCTTCCGAACTTGATCTTCGTCGCCGCCGTCTTCTTCGCCCTGGCGGCGGTGACGCGGAGCCTGCTCGCGACCTACCTCGGGGTCGTCGTCTTCATGGTGGTCTACCTGGTCTCCGCCGTCTTGCTGGAGGACCTCGAGAACCACTTCGCGGCGAGCCTCCTCGACCCCTTCGGCGGCGCCGCCATCGATCTGGCGACCCG
>DASWHY010000548.1:0-2617 GCA_036397955.1 Thermoanaerobaculia bacterium
GTCGGCCGTCGCCAGCAGCTCGTCGAGCGGCAGCAGCTCGACGCGCAGGCGGGCGGCCGCCGCCGGATCGAGGAACGGGTCGTGCGCCACGACCTCCATGCCGAAGGCGCGGGCGCGCTCGGCCACTTGCTGGCCGATGCGGCCGAAGCCGACGACGCCGAGGCGCTTGCCCTGCAGCTCCATCCCCTGGAAGCGGCCGCGCTCCCAGGCGCCCCCCTTGAGCGAGGCGTCGGCCGCGGGCACGTTGCGGGCGAGGGCGAGGAGGAGGGCGAAGGTGTGCTCGGTCGCCGAGAGGAGGTTGGCGGTCGGCGCGTTGACCACCAGCACGCCCAGCTCGGTCGCCGCCTCGACGTCCACGTTGTCGACGCCGACGCCGGCCCGCCCGACCACCTTGAGCCGCCGCCCGGCGCGCAGGAGGTCGGCCGTCACCTTGGTCATGCTGCGCACCACGAGCGCGTCGGCGTCGGCCACCAGCTCGGGCAGGCGCGCCCGCTCCTCCGCCGTCACCTCGTGCACCTCCGCCCCGCCGCGGCGGAGGATGGCGATCCCCGAAGCCTGCAGCGGGTCGGCGACGAGGATCTTGGCGGCCGTCACGCGGCGCTCCGCGCTGCGGCCGTGAGCTCGTCGATCGCGGCCAGGAGGTCGTCGAGGTCGCGCTCCCGCACCTCCCCCATGTGGCCGATGCGGAAGGTCGTGGGCTTCCAGTCGCCGTAGCCGCCGCCGACCGTGAAGCCGCGCCCGGCGAGCGCCTTGACCAGCCCCGGCGCGTCCACGCCGGCCGGCGGCTTGAGGCAGCTCACCGTCGGGGAGCGGGCGCCGGGCGCGGTCGGGAACGTGAAGCCGCGCTCCGCGGCCCACGCCGCGGTGCGCGCGGCGAGCCGGCGGTGGCGCTCCCAGCGCGCCTCCATCCCTTCGGCGAGGACGCGGTCGAGCTGGCGGTCGAGGGCGTAGTAGAGGGGGATCGCCGGCGTCGTGATCGCCCCGCCCTCGCGGTGCTTGTCGCGGTAGCGCAGCAGGTCGGTGTAGAAGCCGCGGTGCGGCACCGCCGCCGCCCGCGCCGCCGCCCGCTCAGAGAGGGTGAAGAGGGTGAGCCCCGGCGGCAGCGCCAGCGCCTTCTGGGTGCCGGCGAGGACCACGTCGAGCCCCCAGGCGTCGCTCTCGACCGGGGCGCCGGCGAGCGAGGAGACGACGTCCACCAGGAGCAGCGCATCGCTCTCCTCGCGCACCGCGCGCGCCACCTCGGCGAGCGGGCTCATGGCGCCGGTCGAGGTCTCGTTGTGCACCACGGTCACCGCCTCGTAGCGCTTGCGGCGGAGCGCGGCGCGCACGAGGTCGGGATCGACCGCCTCGCCGAACGGGAAGGCCACCCGGTCGGCGCTCTTGCCGAGCGCCAGGCTGATGGCGTGCCAGCGCTCGGAGAAGGCGCCGTTGGTGAGGTTCAAGACATCGGCGCGGACCGTCGAGGCGACGGCAGCCTCCATGATGAGAGTGGAGCTGCCCGTCGCGATCATCGCGTCCCCGGCGGTGCGGAACACCCGCGGCAGCCGAGAGGCTAGAGAGAGGGTGAAGTCCCGGAACCCGGCCGACCGGTGCCCCACCATCGGCCCCGTCATCGCCGCGCGCACCTCCTCCAGCACGTAACTCGGGCCGGGGAGGAAGAAGCGGATCGGTTCGGTCATCGGGGATCCCGCGCGCGCAAGAAGAGCGCCCGCGCGGCGGGGAGCGGCATCTTAGCGTGCCGCTAAGGGCGGAAGCCACGCCCCTCCTCGGTGAGGCCATGTCATCCCGGGCGAGAGCGAGGGATCTGGCGGGGGGGCGGCGCGGGAACCGATGGCCAAGCTCGGCCGCGCGGAGTTACCCGATGCGCGCGCGGAGCGCCGCAACGTGGGCGGCGTCTTTCTCCGCGTCGGGGTGGCCGATCGACCGTTCGTAGTCGACGCAGACCTTCATGAGATCGGCGGCGAGGACGAGGTTGCCCTCCTGCTCGTAGATCAGGCCGGAATTCCAGCAAGCGTTGGCCTCCCCACGCCGGTCGCCGATCTCGCGGGCGATCGCGAGCTGCTGCTCGTACTGCTCGATCGCGCGCCGCGGCTCCCCGAGCGTCGCGTAGGCGAGGCCTAGGTTACCCAGGTCGGCGCCCTCCCCGCGCCGATCCCCGATCTCCCGATCGATAACGAGCGCCTGCTCGTAGTGCTCGATCGCGCGCCGCGGCTCCCCAAGATCCGCGTAGGCGCTGCCCAGGTTGCCCAGGGCGTTACCTTCCCCAAGCCGGTCGCCGACCTCGCGGGCGATGGCGAGCCACTGCTCGTGCTGCTCGATCGCGCGCCACGGCTCCCCGAGATCCGCGTAGGCGCTGCCCAGGTTGCCCAGGGCGCTGCCCTCCCCACGCCGGTCGCCGATCTCGCGCGCGATAACGAGCGCCTGTTCGTAGTGCTCGATCGCGCGCGACAGTTCCCCGAGCGCGGCGTAGGCACCGCCTAGGTTCAGGAGATGACCGGCCTCCGCCCTCCGGTCCTGCGTGCGGCGGACGGCTATGAGGGCGGAGTCGAGCCAGGCGATCCGCTGGCGCGGATGGAGCCGGAGCGCGAGGCAGTAAACCCCGGCTTCGGCGTAGTCA
>DASWHY010000549.1:0-2301 GCA_036397955.1 Thermoanaerobaculia bacterium
ATGCGGCAACGCGGGCAGCGCGAGCGCGGCAGCACCGTGGAGATGCCGCGCGGCAGCCGGTAGACCACCACGTTGAGGTAGCTGCCGGCGATCAGGCCGAAGAGCGCGGCGTAGACCTGGAGGAAGGCGTCGAGCGTCACGGCGGGATTATGCCTGCTCGCGCGTCGTCTTAGCATGTCGTCGCCGTAATGACGAGGAGGACGGATCCATGGCCCCAGAACAGGAACGCGCCCTGGCCTACTTGCGCCGCAAGGGCACCGACGCCGACCCGGAGAGCCTGCGGCAACGGATCGCCGCCGCGTTCGCCGACTTCGAGTCGACGCTAGAGGGTCTGGGCGGCGAGGACGTCCGGCGGCGGCCCGCCGGCGGCGGCTGGTGCGTCCAGGAGGTCGTGGACCACCTCGTGGAGAGCCATCGCCGGGCCGCGGCGCAGCTCGCCGCGATCGTCGCCGGCCGGCCGGCTTGCGAAGCCGTCCCCGCCGGCCTGCTCTCGGCGGATCCCCTGGCGCGCGACTGGGACGACCTCGCGAGCGAGCTCAAGCGGGTCCATGCCGAGGTGCTCGACGCCTTCGCGAAAGGCACCGCCGAGATCGGCGCCGCACCGCGGGCACCGGTCGTCATGGTGGTCAAGGTCCGCGAGGGCGACGGTCCGCCTCAGCCGCGCGAATGGATCGAGGAGCTCGACTGGAAGGCCTTCGCCCTCGGCATCGGCGTCCACACGCGGGAGCACGCGGACCAGGTGCGGCGGATCCTCGGCGCCTGATCCGCGATCACTTCGGACTACGCCCGGCTTGCTCCAGACGGACATGGAGCTCGGCCAGCAGGCGGCGGGCCGCGGCGCTGTCGGGATCGATCGCCAGCACTTGGCCGCAGGCCTCGAGACCCTCCTTGAAGGGCCCCTCCACGTCGCCGCCGCCGCCTTCGACCACCAAGGCCATCCGCGCCGCGGCGAGCTCGCACTGGCCGAGGAAGAGCGCGCAGGCCTGCCGGCGCGCCTGGAGACGCGAATGGACGACCGCCGCCAGCGAGCTCAGCGCCAACAGCACGATCGCCGCGGCGAGCGCCAGGCGCCCGCGCCGGCGGCGGCCGCGCTGCGGCTTCTCCAGGATCGCCAGCAGGCGTTCGCGCGCCGCCGCGGCGAGCGGCCGCCGGTCGGGCTGCGGCGACACGAGCTCCCCGATCAGCGCCGCCAGGTCGCGGCCGACGCCGGCGACCGGCAGCGTGTCGCCGCGGCTCACTCTGAGGATCAGCGAGGCGATCGGCAGCCGCGGATAGGCCCGCTGGCCGGTGAAGAGCTCCTGGAGCACCAGGCCGAAGGTGAACATGTCGCTCGCCGCGCAGACCGACCGCTTGCAGACCTGCTCGGGGCTCATGTAGGCGATCGTCCCGATCACCGGCTGGTGGGACGGCCCGACGCCCATCTCGATCTCGCCCGAGGAATCGACGTGACGGGCGACGCCGAAGTCGAGGATCTTCACCTGGCGGTCGCGGGTGACCATGACGTTCTCGGGCTTGAGGTCGCGGTGGACGATGCCCTCGCTGTGGGCGGCCTCGAGGATCTCGGCGACGGTGGCGGCCAGGCGCAGCTTGTCGGCGTCGGAGAGGGAGTCCTCGGCGAGATCGCGCAGGGTCTTGCCCTCGATGTACTCGAGCACCAGGAGGTCGGCCTCGGGGTGCTCGTGCAGGTCGTAGACCTGGCAGATGCCAGGGTGGTTCAGACGCGAGAGGATCCGCGCCTCGCGCAGAAAACGCGCGCGCGCCTCCCGCTTCAGGCGGTGCTCCTGGCGCAGGACCTTGACCGCCACCCGGCGCTCGAGCCTCTCGTCGAAGCCGCGGTAGACGTCGCCCATGCCGCCGTTGGCGATGAGCGTCTCGATCCGGATCTGGCCGATCTTCTTGCCCGTCAAGTCCATGGAAGCTCAAGCATCCGAAAGAACGGATCGTCGACCCTCGCGCAACCGATGGCAGGGTAAGGCGCCGGGACCCGAAGTGGCCGGCGTTCCAGGTATTCCCCCCTATAGAGGCCGGCAGGAGGGTGCGTATTTAGCCACGGCCCGATCCGGCGCCGCCGCCGGCCCGCCATGCCACCAGCACGCCCTGGACGTGCCGCCTTGACAGCGCGGTACAACTCGGGCAAGCTGACACTCCCTCCGCCCAGGAAGCGAGGATCAGTCCAGCGAGGATCGTTATCGATGCGAGAGAAAGATCGCGAGCTGCGGCGCCGCCGGCAGCGCCGTCTGAAGCGGCTCAGGCTGCGGGCCAAGGAAGAGGCCGCTCAGTTGAAGAAGAAGGGCAGCAAGC
>DASWHY010000550.1:0-2187 GCA_036397955.1 Thermoanaerobaculia bacterium
CAACGTCAAGGTCGACCGCGAGGAGCGCCCCGACCTCGATTCCCTCTACCAGGCGGCGCTTTCCATGCTGGGCGAGCACGGCGGCTGGCCCTTGACCATGTTCCTCACGCCCGACGGCACGCCGTTCTGGGGCGGCACCTATTTCCCGCCCGAGCCGCGCTTCGGCCGCCCCGGATTCCGGACGCTGCTGGAGAAGATCGCCGAGATCTACCGCGACGAGAACGACAAGGTCTCCCAGAACGCAGACGCCATGCGCAAGGCGCTGGCGCGGCTCGGCACGGCGGCGCCGGGCGAGCTGATCGCGCCCGCGATCGCCGACCGCGTGGCCGAGCGGCTTCTGGCCGAGTTCGATTCCGAGCACGGCGGCATCGGCCTCGCCCCCAAGTTCCCGCACGTGCCCATCTTCGAGCTGCTGTTCCGGTCATGGAGGCGGACGGGCAACGCCAGCTTGCGCGACGCGGTCCTCCATTCGCTGCGCCGCATGTGCCAGGGCGGCATCTACGACCACCTGGCCGGCGGCTTCGCGCGCTACGCCACCGACCGCGCCTGGCTGGTCCCGCATTTCGAGAAGATGCTGTATGACAACGCCCAGCTGATCGACATCCTGCTGCTGGCCTTCAACGAATCCGGCGAGGCGCTGTTCCGGGCGAGGATCGAGGAGACGGCCGCCTGGGTGCTCGCCGAGATGGTGGCCGAGGGCGGCGGCTTCGCGGCGACGCTCGATGCCGACAGCGAGGGCGAGGAGGGCCGCTTCTACGTCTGGACCGAATCGGAAGTGGACGCGGTGCTGGGCGCGGGCGCGGGCGCCGAGCCGTTCAAGCGCGTTTACGACGTCACCGCCCACGGCAACTGGGAGGGGAAGTGCATCCTCAACCGCATCGCCCATCCCGGGCTCCTCGACGAGGCGGGCGAGGCGCGGCTGGCGGCGGCGCGGGCGAAGCTGCTGGCGGCGCGCGCGCGTCGCGTGCGCCCGGGCTGGGACGACAAGGTGCTGGCCGACTGGAACGGCCTGATGATCGCGGCGCTGGCCCGCGCCGGCGCGGCGCTGGAACGGGACGAGTGGATCGCCGCCGCCACCCGCGCCTTCGATTTCATCTGCGAGCGCATGAGCCTGGAGCCCGAGTCCGGGACCCGGTCCCCCCACACTTTTTCGTCATGGCCGGGCTCGACCCGGCCATCCCACGGGTCCGCGCTCCGCGCGGCCCGAGGACAGGCCATGGACCCGCGGGTCAAGCCCGCGGGTGACGCAGTGGGTGAGGGGGGCGGTCCCGCCGATCCGGACCCCGCCCGGGGCGGCGGCGGCGGGCGGCTCGCGCACTCATACCGCGCCGGGCGCGCGGGGCCGCCGGCGACGCTCGACGACTACGCGGCCATGATCCGCGCCGCCGCGATCCTCCACGAGGTCACCGGCGGGGAAAGATTCCTCGCCGCCGCGCGCGGCTGGCTCGAAGTGCTCGACGCGCACTATTGGGACCCGGCCGGCGGCGGCTACTTCCTCACCGCCGACGACGCCGGCGACCTGATCGTGCGCACCAAGGCCGCGGCCGATGCGGCGACGCCGTCGGGCAACGGGACGATGGCGGCGGCGCTGGCCAGGCTCTTCTGGCTCACCGGCGAGGAGGCGTTGCGCGCCCGCGCCGAGGAGGTGGTCCGCGCCTTCGCCGGCGAGGTCGAGCGCAACGTGTTCCCGCTGGCGACGCTGCTCAACGCCGGCGACCTGCTGGCCGGCGCCGCCCAGGTCGCGATCGTGGGCGCGCGCGACGACCCCGCCACCAAGGCGCTGGTGACGGCCGCCCACCGCGCGCCCGAGCCCAACCTGGTCCTGCAGGCGGTCCCGCCCGATGCAGCCCTCCCCGCCGGCCACCCGGCGCGGGCCAAGGGCCAGAAGTCCGGCCGCCCCACCGCCTATGTCTGCCGCGGGCCGGTGTGCTCGGCCCCGGTCACCGAGCCCGCCGACCTCACGGCGGCGCTGGCCCGGCCCTGAGGGGGCGCGTCCCCGGGTCCCCGCGCCATCCCCTTCACTTCTCCCGTCATGCCCCGCTTCATGCCACGGCTGTCCGGTTTAATTTTCTGGACGGGGTGCATGGCATTGATTCTACTTGGTGCCCAAGCGTTTGGAGACGGTTTGGACACGGATGAGGATCAACGCCATGCGGCATCAGAATAGCGTTTTCCACGATCTGTTGA
>DASWHY010000551.1:0-2951 GCA_036397955.1 Thermoanaerobaculia bacterium
AGGTTGTTCGCCAGATCGAGGAGCGCGTTGGCGAGCGCGGCGCGATCGCCGCTCTCCCGGCGCAGCGCCACGACCTGCCGGTCGCGCTTCTCGGCGGCCTGCCATCGTCCCTGCCGGTAGTCCAGCCAGGCGAGGGAGCCGAGGACATCGGCCCGCGAGGCGTGCTGCAGGGCCTTCTGGAAGGAGGCTTCGGCGTCGGCGTACTCGCCGCCGACGCGCCGCAGCTCGCCGAGCGTCACGAAGGCGTCGGCGAGGTCGAGCGGATCGGCCCTGCCGACGGGCGCGTGGTTCGCCAGGGCCTCGTCGACGAGCGCTTGCGCTTCGCCGTAGCGCCCCTGGTAGAAGAGGTTGTTCGCCAGATCGAGGAGCGCGTTGGCGAGCGCGGCGCGATCGCCGCTCTCCCGGCGCAGCGCCACGACCTGCCGGTCGCGCGTCTCGGCGGCCTGCCATCGTCCCTGCCGGTAGTCCAGCCAGGCGAGGGAGCTGAGGACATCGGCGCGGGAGGCGCGCGAGAGGCCACCGGCGACCGCGAGGGCGCGGGTCCAGAGCGCCTCCGCCAGCCGGCAGGCGCCGTGGACGGCGGGACACCGCTCGGCGGCCTCGGATGCCAGCTCGTCCAGGGCCTGGAGGAGCTCCTCGTCGCGGCCCACGAGCGCCGCCTCCCGGGCGCGGAGCCAGCGGTTGCCGAGCTGCAGGAGCCTCGCCTCCGGCGCCCCGGCCGCCAGCGCCGACCGCAGCTCCTCGGCGAGGGGATCGGTCTCCTCGGGGGGGCGCACGGCAAGCCGCCCCGGCGGCCCGAGCAGGAGCCACGCCGACGCCAGCGCGGCGATCAGCCCCGCCGCCAGCCCGAGCGCGAGCCGGCGGCGGGACGCGCCCGCCGCGCCGAGTCTCACGGGCAGGTCGCGAAGGCGTTGGTGTCCTGGAGGGGCTGGAACGGCGTGCCCTGCGGGTTGGTGTAGCTGTTGGTGTTCCCCGTCTTGGTGTCCCTGACCGTGAGCACCGTCCGCACGTTGGTCAGGCCGCCGGCGAAGACCCAGAAGCGGTTGTTGAGGCCGCAGGCGTTGAGCACCTTGACCACCATCTCGACGTTGGCCTCGCCGAAGAACCAGAAGAAGCCCGTGTCGGAGGTCAGCGGCACCGCCCGCGCCGGTCCGCTGTTCGTCGGGGTCTGCCACGTGGCGCTGAGCTCGAAGCGCCCGTCCTGGCCGAGGAACAGCGCCAGCGGGTCGAGCGTGTCGACCTCGATGTCGAGCTCCTCGTCTTCGGCCTCCGGCGCGTACCACCAGGCGCTGACCGCGTAGTCCACGCCGGCCGCGAGGCCGGAGAACTCGATGCTGGCGCGTCCGTTCGGGCCGAAATGGATGGCCCCCCCGCCTGTGCTGGTGTCGCCGAAGGGGAGCCGCGGCGCCGAGCCGCCGCTCAGCGAAGCGTTCTCCAGCCGCCAGCCGTTGGCCTCGAAGTCGAAGATCTCGAAGAGGGCCTCCACCGGCGGCAGCGCCGTCGCGTCGTAGATCGGGGACTTGGCGCACGTCGGATCGTCTCGCAGGTGGCTCGCGAGCGCGCTCTCCGCGATCACCTGCACGTTGTCGAGACGCTGTCCCGGAACGCCGTTGACCGAGAACGTGATCCGGGCGCGCGGGCCGTCCGCCTCGAAGATCAGGAAGTCCTCGAGCCCCAGCGGGCACCACTGCGTGGCCCAGCCGTCCTGGACCACGCGATCGAGCGTTCGCCGCTGCCGGCCGGCCGCGGCGGGCTGGACGAGCCAGGCGCCGAGACAGAGAGCGAGCAAGGTCGTAGTGACGCCTCTCCTGTACACGGTTGCCCTCCCCGGCAGCGGTGTCTTTCGGGATCGTTGCCTGAGCTACGATTCTACACCGTGCAGCAGAACTGGGGCGTGATCTGAGCGCGCCGGAGAGCGCCGAGCTCGCGGCGCTCGGGGCCCTCGCGGCGGCGCACGTTTCGCTTCCCCGGCAGGAGCTCGAGGAGCGGCTGCGCGACGCGGGAGTGGACGGTGCCCGGGCCGTCGTCGACGCCGTCCTGACGCGCGGCTGGGCGCAGGCGCGAGGCGGCGCGCTGGCGCTGACGGCCGCCGGCGCCGCCGCGCTCCTCGATGCCTGGAGCAGCATCGAAGGCGCGCTCGCGGTCAACCCCGCCGCCGCCGGCGCCGAGAGCTGTCCTTCGATCCCCTGGCTGACTCTGGTCGAGACCGAGTGGATCGAAGCCCTGTCGTTCAACTACCGTGTCGATCCGGAAGCCCTGCGCGCCCTCCTGCCGCCGCCGCTCGCGCCCGAGGTCTTCAAGGCGCACGGCTGGGTGCAGGTGCTGATCTCCTCGCTGCGGGAGATGCGCCCGCGCGGGCTGCCGGGGCCGGCGGGCGTCTCCTTCTACCAGGTCAGCTACCGCGCCGCCGTGCGCTACCGCGGCGGCGACGGCGCCTGGCGCCGCGGCGGCTATTTCACGCGCAGCGAGACCAACGACCCGATGATGCGCGCCATCGGCAACCGTCTCGCCGAGTTCCGCTTCCACGACTTCGGCGCCGCCGACATCGTCATGGTGCGCGACGGGGATTTCCTGACCCTGGGCGTCGACGCCGCGGCGGCCGGCGGCAAGCTCGTCGGCGTCGTCGACACGCGGCCGCTGCCCGGCCCGCCGCAAGGCTCGCTGTGGACTTCGCTCGAGGAGCTCCACGAGCCGCTCGTCGAATGCTTCGACGCTTACGGCGTCGATCCGGAGGCGGGCTATCTCTACACGCTGCGCATCGAGCGCGGCCCCTGGCGGCCGCGCTTCGTCGCGCCGCTCGACCTCTTCTGCGAGTACTTCGCGCCGGACGGCGCCTGGGGCGACCGCGCGGCGCTCGACTCGGTGCTCCACATCCAGCGCTGCCCCTACCGCTGGCTGCCGCTCGCCCGCGAACCGCTGGCCGGCGTTCCGTGCGAGGATAAGCCCCGATG
>DASWHY010000552.1:0-5743 GCA_036397955.1 Thermoanaerobaculia bacterium
GAACATGACCCTGCGGTTCGCGTTCCTGGTGCGGGACGCTCTCGGCGAGGCGGCGCAGCTCGGCGGCCACGACGTCAAGGTCTTCCTCACCCGCGACACGGACAAGAACCTCGGCCTCTCGGCGCGGGCGGCGGTCGCCAAGACGAAGAAGGCCGACGTCTTCCTCTCGATCCACTTCAACGGCTTCAACGGCACCTCGCGGGGGACGGAGACCCTGATCGCCCCGCAGGCAGGCAACTCGAACCACGCGGCGGACAAGGCCCTGGCGCAGCGGGTCCAGAAGGCGACCTTCAACGCCGTCAAAGCGCACGACGCCGGCGCCAAGGACCGCAAGGTCAAGGACCAGAAGCTGGGCGTCTTGAACGAAACGAGCCTGGGCAAGAAGGCCCGCGGCTGTCTGCTCGAGGTCGAGTTCATCGACGTGCCGGCGGTCGACACGCTGCTGAACATCGGGCCGGGCTCGCCGCAGGTGCGGGCCGCCATCTGCAAGGCGATCGCCGGCGCCCTCCTCGACGACCTGGTCGCCAACCAGTAGACCCCTTGCCGGCGCTAGCCGGCGCCGGCCCGCTCGACCCGGTTCCGGCCGTTGTGCTTGGCGGTGTAGAGAGCGCGGTCGGCGGCTTCGACGAGCGCGGCCGGGGGGGCGCCGGGCTCGGGAACCGCGGCGGCGACGCCGACGCTGACCGTCACCACGTCGGCGGTCGCCGAGCCGGCGTGCGGGATCGCCAGCGCCTCGATCCCGCGCCGCAGCGTCTCGGCATAGGCGACGGCCTGCTCCTCGTCGCTCCCCGGCAGCACGACGACGAACTCCTCGCCGCCGTAGCGCGCCACGAAGTCGCCGGCGCGATGGAGGCTGCCGGCCAGGGCGTGCGCCACCCGCACCAGGCAGTCGTCGCCCCGCTGGTGCCCTTGTGCGTCGTTGTAGCGCTTGAAGTGGTCGATGTCGACCATGGCCAGGGCAAGCGGCAGCCCGGCGCGGGAGGCGCGCCGCCACTCGAGGTCGAGGACCTCCTCGAAGCGGCGGCGGTTGGCGATGCCGGTCAGGCCGTCGAGCGCCGAGAGGAGCTGCAGCCCGGCGTTGGCCTCCTGGAGCCGCCGGTTGGCGTCCTCGAGCTCGCGGTTCATTGCCGCGATGTGGATCGCCCCAGCGAGCTGGTCGGCGAAGGTGCGGAAGACGAGGCGGTCCTCGGGCGAGAAGCGGTCGGGCGAGGAGCTCTCGAGATCGAGGACGCCGAGCAGCCGGTCGCGCAGTCGGATCGGCACGACGTATTCGGCGGCGATGTGCGGGAAATCGGGCACGTAGTCCGGATCGCGGCGGACGTCGAGCACGAGCTGCTCCTCGCCGGTACGCAGGCCGCGGCCGACGACCCCGGACGCCAGCGGCCAGCGCTTGCCGCGCGCCACCGCGATCGGGCCGCTGGCGGCGATCGCCGCCAGCTCGTACTCCTCGCCGTCGCGCCCGAGGAGGACGATCGCCGCGATCTCCACGCGGAAGCGCTCGTGGACATAGCGCACGATGCCGTCGAGGAGCGGCTCGAGCTCCCCCGCCTCGAGCGCGGCCTTGGAGACCTCGTTGACCATCTCGAGCAGGCGCACGCGGCGCTTGGCCTCCTGGTAGAGGCGCGCACTGGTCAGCGCGCTCGACACCTGGTCGGCAACCGTCTCGAGGAGCGCGAGCTGCCCGTGGAAGGCCGCCGGGCGGGTGCTCTCGACGTTGAGGACGGCCACCACGGTGCCGGCCGCCTTAACCGGGACGCAGAGCTCGGAGACGACGCCGGGAGCGGTCTCGATGTAATTGGTGAAGGAGCGCACGTCGTCGAGCAGGATCGACCGGCCGGTGGCCGCCACCTCGCCGACCACGCCGGTGCCGAGCGCGCGGCTGTAGCCGACGTGCACGTCGGTCGGCCCGCGGGAGACGAGCGCCTCGCAGACGAAGCGGTCGCGCTCGCGATCGAGCGTGACGCAGGCCACGAACTCCCAGTCGAACTTCTGCGCCAGCGCCTCGACGATGGCCTGGAGCAGCGGACGGAGCCCGATGTCCAGCGTCGCGAGGCGGGCGATCTCATTGAGGACCTCGAGCTGCTTGGCCTGGCGCGCGCCCGCGGCGGCCGGCTCGCCGGGCGGCGGCGCGAAGGGGCGCGGAGTGGCGCGCGGCGCGCTCACCGGCGGCGGAGCGTCACCGAACGGCTCAGCCAGTCGGCGAGGGAGCGGCGGCGCGCCGCGAGGAGCGGCAGCCCGAGCGTGGCGCAGGTCAGGAGGGCGCCGAGCCAGCGCAAGCCGGTCTGCTCGAAGGCGAGCGGCTGGCCGTCGGCGTTGACCGCCAGGAGCCCCGCCCAGGCCATCCCCAGCGTCTGCCCCCAGAAGGCCAGCGGCACGACCGAATAGAGGAAGGAGAAGGTGAGGAGAAAGAGGGCGAAGGCGGGCCAGTGCGCCGGCTCCAGGCGCGCGCCCAGGAGAAGCGCCCCGACCGCCGCCGCCACGCCGACCGCGGCGTGCACCAGGAGGTCGGCGAGGCCGCCGAGGAGACGGCTGCGGCGGTCGGCGGGGAGCGTCGCGGGCGCCGGCACGGGCGCCGGCTCCTCCCGGACGGCCGGCGCGAAGAGCGGCAGCGTGGGCGCCGGCGCCGGGTGCGCGCGCTCCTCCCGCGGCGCGCGCGGCGCCCGCTTCCCCTCCGCCGCCGCCGCCGGGTCGAGCGGCAGGTCGAAGAGGGTCGGCTCGTCGTCTTCCGCCCAGCGGCGCGGCATCGTCGTGCTCGCCTCAGCCGCGGTAAGGGACGTGCTTGACGTAGATGCGGTAGAGCAGATCCGGCGCGCGCTCCTGGTAGGCCTGCGCCAGTTGGAGGTGGCGTCGCGCCTCGCCGTCCTCGGGGCCGATCTGCAGCGCCTCCTTGAAGTGCGCCTCGGCCTTCGCCACGTCCAGCCCCTGCAGCGCCTGCACGCCGAGGTTGTAGTAGGAGTCGACCAGGAGCCGGTTGACCGCCGGATCGGCCGGGTCCGCCTCGCGCAGGCGCCAGAGCTGCGGCACCACGTACTGCCAGTCCTGCTGCCGGAAGAGCGCGAGCTGCGGCGCCAGCGGCTCGAGGCCGGCGCGCGCCTGGCGGAGGAGCCCGGCCTCGGGCGGCGCCAGCGGCTGGAGCGCCGCCGCGCCCTCCAAGGCGGCGATCGCCGCCAGGTAGTCGCGCCCGGCGAGCGCGGCGCGTCCGGCCGCCAGGCGCTCCTCGCGGCGGGCGGCCAGCTCAGGAGCGAGGATCGGTGCGGGCGCCGCCGCCCGGGCCGTTTCCGCCTCCCACCGCCGGATGAGCTCCTGCGCCTCCCGGTAGCGGGGATCCCCCGGCGGCAGGCGGCGGAGCTGCGCGATGGCGAACGGCGCCCGGCCCTCTCGGTGGAGCGCCGTGGCGCGCGCGATCGGGTCGGCCTCAGCGGCGGCCGGCTCCGCGGCCGAGTTGGGGAAGAAGCGGTCGCGGTTCTGGAAGAGGAACCAGGCGCCGGCGAGGACCAACAGCGCCACCGCGCCGCCCACGAGGGCGAAGGTGCGCAGACCGCGGGCGGGGCGCGCCGGCGCGGCCGCCGCCGGCAGGGTGCCGTGCTCGCCGGAGCGCGCCTCCCCCGGCTCGGGGGGGACCAGGATCTCCTCCTTGAGCTCGGCGGCGGCGGCCGCGCCGGCGGTGCCGTCCCGCAGCGGGCTCTCGAGCGCCGACGACGACGACGCGGCGGGGCGCGCCGCCGGCACCTTCCCCGCCTCGATCTGCTGCAGCAGCTCGCGCGCCGTCAGGTGCCCGGGCTGCATCTCGAGCACCTTCTCGAAGGCGCGGCGGGCGGCGGCGGTGTCGCCGGCGTCGAGGTGGGAGAGGCCGTCGTGGAAGACCTCCTCGACCTGCCGCTCCCCTTCGGCCTTGAGCTTGCGCGCCTGCTCGATCCGCGACGCCGCCTCCTGGTGGTCGATGTCGATGAGGAAGATGCGCGACCAGGCGTCGATCGCGTTCTGGTGGTCGCCACGGTCGTAAGCCGCTTGCCCCTCGGCGAGGAGGTCGGCGATGCGCCGGTCGCTCTCCGACTCGCCGGCGGCGGCGACGGCCCGCCGCTCGAACTCGGCGGTGTCGGCCGAGAAAAGCGAGTCGGCGGCGAAGGGCACCGTCTGCGGCCTCAGCGGCGGGGGCGGAAGGGGCGGCGACGACGGGACCGAAGCGGCGGGCGGCGGCGCCTCGGCCGGTCGGGCGGCGAGGTCGGCGAGCCCGGGGTGCGTCGGGTCGAGCGCGCGCGCCTTGGCGAGCAGGCGTTCGGCCTCGGGGTCGTTGCCCTCTTCGCGAGCGGCGCGCGCACCGGCCAGGAACTTGGCGACGTACGGCTCGGCTTCGAGGCGCGACTGCGCCGTCTCGACCAGCGCGAAAAGCTCGGGGTCGTCCGCCACCGCTTCCCGCTCGCGCCCGGCGGCGGTCAGGAGATCGCCGAAGGCGCGCCGCTCGAGGAGCGCCGTGAGCTCGCCACGGAGGGCGGAATGGCCGGCGGCCGGCGAGGCCAACGGCATCGTCGCCCAGAGGCCGGCGGGCGCGAGGTCGAGCGGCGGCAGCTCGGGGAGCTCGGCGAGGTCGAGGCCGCCCCACAGATCCTCCGCCGGCCCGGCCGCCGCCGCGGCGGGCGCGGGCGCCGCAGTGTCGAGCCCCAGCCGCAGGTCCTGCACGTGGACCGCGCCGCTCGCCTCCTGCAGCCGCTCCTGGAGCCGGCGCGCCGGCTCGAAGCGCGGGTCCATGCGCAGGATGAAGTCGCAGCCGAGCAGCGCCTCCTGCCGGCTGCCATCCTCGGCCAGGTCGAGCGTCTGCTCGAACGTGCCCTGGATGCGGCGCTGGGTGTCGGCTGGGAGAGCGGGGTTCCCGCGGTAGGCCATCGCCCTTCACTATACTTTGCCGCGCCTTGCCGTGGCTCGAGTGCGTGCCCAACGTGAGCGAGGGGCGGCGCCCCGAAACGGTCGCCGCGCTGGCCCGCGCGGCCGCCTCGCCGGCCGGCGTCGCGCTCCTCGACGTCTCCTCCGACCCCGACCACAACCGCACCGTCCTGACCCTGGCCGGCGAGCCCGGTCCGCTCCATGCGGCGCTCCTCGCCCTCTACGAGACGGCGCTCGGGGAGATCGACCTGACGCTCCAGCGCGGCGTCCACCCGCGGATCGGGGCGGTGGACGTCGTCCCGTTCGTGCCGCTGGCGGGGGCGGAGATGGCCGACGCGGTGGCCGCCGCCTTGCGCCTCGCGGAGGCGGTGGCGGTCCGCTTCGACCTCCCGGTCTACCTCTACGAGGAAGCGGCGCGGCGCCCCGAGCGGCGGCGCCTCCCCGACCTCCGCCGCGGCGGCTTCGAAGGGCTGCCGGCGCGCCTCGCCGACCCCGCCTGGGCCCCCGACTTCGGCCCGCCGCGGCCGCACCCAACGGCCGGCGGGACGATCGTCGGCGCCCGCCCCTTCCTGATCGCCTTCAACGTCGTCCTCGAGACGGACGACCCGACTGTGGCGCGGCGGATCGCGGCGCGCGTGCGGGAGAGAACGGCGGGCGGTTTGCCGGCGGTGCGGGCGATCGGCGTCTATCTCGAGAGCCGCCGGCGGGCGCAGGTGTCGATGAACCTGCTCGACTTCCGCCGCACCTCGCTGGCGGCGGCGCTGGCGCGCGTGCGGCGGGAGGCCGAAGCGCTGGGCACGGGCATCGTGGGGAGCGAGATCGTCGGGCTGGTGCCGGAAGCGGCGGTCCTCGGCGCCTTGCGCGA
>DASWHY010000553.1:0-14755 GCA_036397955.1 Thermoanaerobaculia bacterium
CGCCCTTGCCATTCGTAAGGAGCAACGCGAAACACGCGCTGTCATAGGCGACTGGTGTGCGACCGAAAGCGGCGGCAGGCACGCATCTCAAGGGAGTGCCAGAGGCGAACCAATCGCTAAAAGGATAGCGCCTGCGCAGGAGTTCTCCGCCGTACCCGATCCGTTGTAGCTGCTCAATGGTGCCCTCAAAGAGCTTCTGCTGCCGTGAGGAGATGGTGGGATTCTCGCTCTCGTTTTCGACCAAATCGCACCTCACGCGTCAGACGTGCGCCGAAAGGGTCCCGAGTCCACCTGTCAGAGTATACAGCAGAAATAAGGCGGAAGACCGCACATCAGCGGACGGCGGCCCAGAGGTCGGCGAGGGCGTTGTCGAGGGAGCGCTGCGGCGCCCAGCCCAGAGCGCGGAGCCGGGAGGCGTCGCCGCGGAGGAGGGGCAGGTCGATGGGGCGGACGCGCGCCGGGTCCTCCTCGACGCGGGCCTCGACGCCGGCGACCGCCAGGAGGCGCGCGAGCGCCTCGGCGATCGAGGGGGCGCAGCCCGAGGCCACGTTGTAGACCCCGCCCGGCTCCCCGCGCTCGACGAGCAGGGCCAGCGCCTCGGCGCCGTCGGCGACGTGGACGAAGTCGCGCCGGGGCGTCAGGTTCCCCACCCGCAGCACCGGCTCCTGCTCCCCCCGGGCGATGGCGCAAAGCTGGGTGGCGAAGGCGGGCAGCGCGAAGCTCGGCGACTGGCCGGGCCCGACGAGGTTGAAGCAGCGGGCGACCACCGCCCCGGCCGCCAGGCCGAGCCGCTCGGCCGCGACTTTGCTCAGCGCGTACGGGGTGAGCGGGTCGGGCGGCCGCGCCTCGCGGATCGGCTGCTCCGCCTCGGGCACCGCGCCGTAGACCTCGGCGCTCGAGGCCAATACCACCCGGCGCCCGGCGGCGGCGACCAGGAGATTGGCGGTGCCGCCGACGTTGATCTCGACGTACTCCGGCATGCGCTGCCAGGACTCGCCGACGTGGGAGAGACCGGCCAGGTGGACGACGACCTCGGGGTCGGCCGCACGCACCACCTCGGTGAGCCGCGGCAGGTCGCGCAGGTCGGCCTCGAAGCTCCGGACCCCCGCCAGGTCCGGCCGGCCGTCCACCCAGGTGCCGGCGACCTCGTGGCCGCGGGCGCGCAGGACGCGGGCGAGGACCGGACCGAGGAACCCGCCGACGCCGGTGACCAGGACGCGCAAGCGCTTCGCGGCCCGCTAGACGGCTGCCACTTCGGCGGGGCGGCGGCGGCGCGCCAGGGTCTCGCGCCAGTAGTCGAGGAGGTCGGCGACCGTGCGCTCGAAGGGGATGCGCGGCTCCCAGCCGGTGTCGGCGCGGAACTTCGAGCTGTCGCCGATCAGGATCTCGACGTCGGAGGGGCGGAGGCGCTCGGGGTCGACCTCGACGCGCACGTCCACCTTCGCCAGGCCGACGATCATCTGCAGGACCTCGCGGATCGAGATGCCGCGGCCGCTGGCGATGTTGTAGACCTCCCCCGGCCGGCCGCGCTCGACCGCCAGCCAGTAGGCGCGCACCATGTCGCGCACGTCGGTGAAGTCGCGGACGGCGTCGAGGTTGCCGACCCGGATCACCGGCTCCTGCAGGCCGTGCTCGATGGCCGCCACCTGGCGGCAGAAGTTGGAGGTGACGAAGGGGTGGCCGCGCCGCGGCCCGGTGTGGTTGAAGCCGCGGGTGCGGACGACCTTCAGGCCGTAGCTCTGGAAGTACTGGTAGCCGAGGAGGTCCTGCGCCACCTTGGAGACGGCGTAGGGCGACAGCGGCCGCAGCGGGTTGTCCTCGGTGATCGGCACTTCGTGCGGGTGCACCATGCCGTACTGCTCGGAGGAGCAGGCGATCTGCACGACCGGGTCGAGGCGCAGGGCGCGGATCGCCTCGAAGAGGTTGACCTGCCCCTGGACGTTGGTGGTGAGGGTCTCGTTGGGGGCCGTCCAGCTCGAGGGCACGAAGCTCTGCGCCGCGAGGTGGAAGACGGCGTCCGGGCGCGAGCGCTCCAGCGCCTGGTGGATCGAGCTGTAGTCGCGCAGGTCGGCCTCGAGGAGCTGTACGCCGCCGTCGAGGTGGTCGAGGTTCTCCATGCGGCTGCGCCAGCGGTGGGTGCCGAAGACTTCCACCTCGGGGTGCTCGGCGAGCAGGAACTCGGCGAGGTGGGAGCCGGCGAAGCCGGTGATGCCGGTGATCAGGACGTTCATGAAACGGTCTCCTTCTTTAGCCTCTTCCCCGCCGGAGGGCCGTCAGGTACTCCACCAGCCCCCAGCCCCAGGGCTCCACCCGCCGGCGGAGCGCCTGCTCGAAGCGGCTGACGTCGAGCACCGAGTAGGCGGGGCGCAGCGCGGGGCGGGGGACCTGCGCGGTGGCCACCGGGACCACCTCGACGTCGCTGGCCCAGAGGCGGGCGATCTCGTCGGCGAAAGCGTACCAGGAGACCGGCTCCCGGTTGCGGTAGTGGACGACACCGTCGAGCGCGAGGGGCGCCAGGTCGAGGACCGCCCGCGCCAAGAAAGGCGTGTAGGTCGGGCAGCCGACCTGGTCCTCCACCACCTCCAGGCGCCGCGCGCCCTCGGCGATCTTGCGCACGATGGTGGCCACGAAGTTGGGCCCGCCGGGGCCGAAGAGCCAGCTCGTGCGCACGACGAGCGACCGCGGCGCCGCCAGCGCCGCCGTCTCCCCGGCGAGCTTGCTGCGGCCGTAGACCGAGAGCGGCGCAGGGGGGAAGGCTTCCGTATAGGGCTCGGACGCCCGGCCATCGAAGACGTAGTCGGTCGAGAGCTGGATCAGGCGCGCGCCGGCCTGCCGCGCGGCATCGGCGACGTGCGCCACGGCGCGGCCGTTGACCTCGGCGGCGCGCTCGGGCTCGCTCTCGCAGGCGTCCACCTTGGTGAAGGCGGCGCAGTTGACGACCAGCTCGGGGCGGAAGGTCTCGGCCCAGTAGAGGAGGCGGTCGCGGGCGCGCCCGGCGGCCTGCCCGCGCGGCAGCGCGAGGGCAGCGAATTTGCGCGACCGCGCCTCGGCCACCAGCGCGCGCCCGAGCATCCCGGCGCCGCCGAAGATCAGCGTGCGCATCAGGTGATGCCGACTTCGGAGTTGTCGCCGAGCATGAAGCGGTAGGCCTTGGGCTTGTAGTCGGTCTTGACGATGCGGACGTTGCGGCCGACCAGGGAGCCGTCGATGCGCAGGGGGATGTCGCGGATCTCGCAGTCGGAGAGCACGATCGAGTTCTCGATCTCGCAGCGCACCAGGGTGCAGCGGTCGCCGATCGAGGTGTAGGGGCCGACGAAGGCGTGCTCGAGCCGGGTGCCGTCGCCGATCACGACGGGCCCCCTGATCAGCGAGTCCACGATCTCCACCCCTGCGCCGAGCTGCACCCGCCCTTCGACCTGGCTGCCCTTGCCCACCTCGCCGCCGCGCCGCACCTCCAGGGTCTCCAGGACGATGCGGTTGGCCTCCAGCATGTCCTCGATCTTGCCGGTGTCCTTCCACCAGCCGCGCACGACGTGGGGGTGGACGTCGAGGCCGCGCTCGATCAGGTCCTGGATGGCGTCGGTGATCTCCAGCTCGCCGCGCGCCGAGGGCTTGATCCGGTTGACCGATTCGAAGATGTGCGGGTCGAACATGTAGACGCCGACGAGCGCCAGGTCGCTCTTGGGCTCCTTCGGCTTTTCGACCAGCCGCCGCACTTTCCCCTCGGGGGTCAGCTCGGCCACCCCGAACTGCTCCGGGTTGTTGACGTGGGCGAGCAGGATCTCGGCGTTGCAGCCGAGGGTGCGGAACTCCTCCACCAGGCTGGTGATGCCGCCGGCGATCAGGTTGTCGCCGAGGTACATGACGAAGGGATCGCCGTCCAAGAACGGCTCGGCGATCTTGACCGCGTGGGCGAGGCCGCGCGGCGCGTCCTGCTCGATGTAGCGGACGCGGGCGCCGAAGCGCGCGCCGTCGCCGACCGCGGCGCGGATCTCCTCCCGGGTCTCCCCCACCACAATGCCGATCTCCTCGATCCCCGCCGCCACGATCGCCTCGATGGCATAGAAGAGGACCGGCTTGTTGGCGACCGGGACGAGCTGCTTGGCGGAGGTGTAGGTGAGCGGGCGCAGGCGGGTGCCCTTGCCGCCGGAGAGGATCAGTCCCTTCATCAGCTCGCGGACTGTAACAGCTCCGTCCGGTCTGCGAGGCGGCCGGAATCCCATTGGACACCGGCCGCGGCGATGTCCTATCCTGCGCCTCGTCGTTCCGGGGTCCCCTCAACAGCGCCTGTTTTGATGCCATTCGCCGGCTCCAGCACAGCGGGTCTGCCGCTGCTCGTCACCGCGGCGATCCTCTTCCTCGCCAGCGGCGTCCCGGGACTCTTCATGAGCTGGCGGTCGGCCTGGGGGCCCAGGCTGGCGGCGGCCCTGGTGGTCGCGGGCGCGACCCTGGGTCTCGCCGGCGCGGCGCTGGCGCTGGGCGCGGCGGGAGGCGCGGCGCTCACCTATCCGCTGCCGGTGCCCGGAGGGCGCGGCGAGCTGGGCGCCGACGCCCTCGGCGCTTTCTTCGCCGTTCCCGTGCTCGTCGTCGGGGCGCTGGGATCGCTCTACGGCATGGCCTACTGGCGGCCCGCGAAGCACCCGCGCAACGGCCGCCGGCTGCGCCTCTGCTACGGCATCCTCCTCGGCAGCATGATCCTGGTGACGCTCGCCCGGGACGGAGTGTCGTTCCTCGTCGCCTGGGAGGCCATGGCCGTCTCGACGTTCTTCCTGGTGACCACGGAAGAGGTCAAGGCTCCGACGCGCCGGGCAGGCTGGATCTACCTGCTCTTCAGTCACGGCAGCATCTTGTGCCTGCTCGCGATGTTCCTCCTCCTCGCTCAGCTCGCGGGCGGCTTCTCCCTGCAGCCGTTGGCGGCCGCGCCGGCACCGCTCGCCTGGGCCGTGTTCGTCCTCGCGGTCGCCGGGTTCGGGGTCAAGGCGGGGATGATGCCGCTGCACACCTGGCTACCGGGGGCGCACGCCGCCGCGCCGAGCCACGTTTCCGCGCTCATGTCCGGCGTCGTGATCAAGATGGGCGTCTACGGGCTGGTGCGGGTGTGCGGCCTGCTGCCCTCCCCGCCGCCGGGCTGGGGCGCCGTCCTCCTCTCGTTGGGCGCCGTCAGCGCCTTCCTCGGCGTCGTCTTCGCCCTCAGCCAGCACGACATCAAACGGCTCCTCGCCTACCACAGCATCGAGAACATCGGCATCATCGTCCTCGGTCTCGGCCTGGCCATGGTGGGCCGGTCCCTGGGCAGACCGGACTGGGTGCTCCTCGGCCTCGGCGGCTGCCTGCTGCACGTCTGGAACCACGCCCTGTTCAAGCCGCTGCTCTTCTTCGGCGCCGGCTCCGTGGCCCGTGCGGTGCGCACGCGCGAGATCGAGCGGATGGGGGGTCTGGCGAAGCGGATGCCGGCCACGGCCGCCTGCTTCCTCCTCGGCTCGATCGCGATCTCCGGCCTGCCGCCGCTCAACGGCTTCGCCAGCGAGCTGCTCGTCTACCTGGGTCTCGTGCGCACCGCGGCGGGCGGTGGTGCCTCGTGGCTCCCGGCCGCTCTGGCGGTGCCCGTGCTGGCGGCGGTCGGCGCGCTGGCGGTGGCCTGCTTCGTCAAGGTCTACGGCATCGTCTTCCTCGGCGTGCCGCGGACAGCGGCCGCGGCGAGAGCTCACGAGTCCGGCCGCCTGATGCTGGCGCCGATGGTGCTGCTCGCGGTCGCCTGCACGGTCCTCGGCGTGCTGCCGTGGGCCGCCGCTCCGGCCCTCGAGCGGGCCGCCCTGGCCTGGGCGCCCGGGCAGCTCGCCGCGGCGCCGGCGCTCGCCGAGCTCGCGCCCCTCTACGAGATCACGGCTGTTGCCCTCCTCGTCGCCGCCATCCTCGCCGTCCTCTCCCCCTTCGTCCTACCGGCGGTGCGCAGGGGCCGGCGGCGGGAGCCTGCCCTTCCCACCTGGGACTGCGGCTATGCCACGGCCTCCGCCCGGGTCCAATACACCGGCTCGTCCTTCGCCGACCTCATCACCTCCCGGTTCGACTGGGTGTTGCGGCCGCACGTCGACAGGCCGGGCCTCCTGGGGCTGTTCCCGGCGGCGGCGAGGTTCGAGACCCACGTCGAAGACCCCGTCATGAAGCGGCTCCTCCAGCCGGCGACGCACGTCGCGCTGCGGCTGAGCGGCCGCTTCCGCGCTGCTCACCAGGGCCAACTGCAGCGCTACCTCCTCTACGTCCTGCTGGCCATCGTCGCCGTCCTTTCCTGGAGCATGCTGGCCGGGTGACGAGCACACTGGCGCAGATCGTGGTCTTGGCCGTGTTGCCGCCCCTGCTCCTGGGCGTCATCACCAAGACCAAGGCCGTCTTCGCCGGGCGCCGGGGAGCGAGCGTCTGGCAGCCGTACTTCGATGTCGCCAAGCTGCTGCGCAAGGAGACGGCCGTGAGCGCGACCACCACCTGGCTGTTCGCCGCGGCGCCGCTGGTCGTGGTGAGCGTGACGGTGGTTGCCGGGCTGATGGTGCCGATCGGGCCGTTCCCGGCCCCGATCAGCTTCCCGGGAGACTTCGTGCTCTTCGCCTATCTCCTGGCGGTCGGCCGCTTTTTCACCGCGTCGGCGGCCCTCGATACCGGCTCACCCTTCGCAGGGATGGGGGCGGCGCGCGAGGTCGGCTTCGCCTGGATCACGGAGCCGGCCCTCTTCTTCGCCTTCCTGGCACTGGCACGGCTGGGCGGCTCGCTCAGCCTCGACGGCATGCTGCGGGCGACGGAGAGGGGGGCCTGGGCCGTCCGCACCGCGCCCCTGCTGCTGATGGCGGCGGGGCTGTTCATCGTCCTGCTCAACGAGTGCAGCCGGATCCCGATCGACGACCCGAACACCCACCTCGAGCTGACCATGATCCACGAGGTCATGGTCCTCGATCACGGCGGTCCCCTCCTCGGCCTCATCGAGTACGGCGCGGCGATGAAGCTCCTGGTGCTCGCCGCCGTTCTCCTCCACGTCATCGCCCCGGCCGCGAGCTTGCCGGGATGGGCGGGGCTGGCGCTCTTCGTTCTCGGGCTGCTGGTGATCGCGATCGCGATCGGAGTCCTGGAGTCGACGATGGCGCGACTGCGGCTCCTCCACGTGCCGACGCTCCTCGCCGCGGCCTTCCTCTCCTGCGGCTTCGCCTTCCTGCTGCTCACCCGATGACCGCGATGGAATTCCTGCTCAGCCCGCTCGTCGTCTCGCTCCTCCTCGTCAACCTGGTCGCGCTCGGCAGTGGTCGCATCGGCGTCGTGGTGCGTGCGGTGGGCCTCCAGGGGTTGCTCCTCGGGGTCCTGGCGCTGGTCGCGCACGGGCGGGTGGATCAGGCCGCAGTCGTGCTGGCGACGGCAGGCGTCGTCCTCAAGGGCTGGCTGATCCCGGCCATCCTCTTCCGCGCCCTCCGGCAGGTGGCGATCAAGCGCGAAGAGGAGCCCTCGATCGGACTGCTTCCGTCGCTGCTCCTGGGCGCTCTGGCGACGGCGCTGGCGCTCGTCCTCGGCGGCCGGGTCCCGCTTGCCGACGACCGCCTCTCGCCGCTGCTCGTCCCCACCTCGCTGGCCACCATGGTCACCGGTCTCATCCTGCTGACGACGCGGCGGAAGGCGATCAGCCAGGTCCTGGGCTACCTGGTGCTCGAGAACGGGATCTTCGTCTTCGGGCTGCTCCTCGTTCAGGCGATGCCGTTCCTGGTCGAGGTCGGCGTGCTGCTGGACCTCTTCGTGGGCATCTTCGTGCTCAGCATCATCATCCATCACATCAACCGGGAGTTCGCCTCCCTCGACACGCGCCGGCTGTCGCTGCTCAAGGAATAGCGCCGGATGTCCTTCGCTACCGTCCTGCTGCCGCTGGCGATGGCGGTGGTCACCTTCGCGACGCCGTCGAAGCGCTGGCGGCCCCGCCTGGTGGCCGCAACCGCCGTGGCGCACGCGGCGCTGACCGCCGGGATCGTCGCCGCGCCGGCTCGGCTCGCACCGGGGAGGTGGCTCGCGTTCGACGCCCCGGGGCGCCTGTTGCTGGCGCTGATCAGCGCCCTCTTTCTCGCCTGCGCCCTCTACTCGCTCGGGTATCTCCGCTACCGCGCCGAGCGCGCCAACCGGCGTTTCTGCGCCTGCCTGCTCGCCGCCCTGGCGGCGATGAGCCTGGTGGCGCAGGCGCAGCACCTCGGCTTGCTCTGGGTGGGGGTGGAGGCCACGACGCTCGCCGCCGCCCCGCTGATCTACTTCAACCGCACGCCGCGCTCGATCGAGGCCACCTGGAAGTTCCTCCTGATCTCCTCGGTGGGCATTGCTCTCGCCCTCCTCGGCTCGTTCCTGGTCGGCTACGCCTCGCTGCAGAGCGGCAGCGGCGCCTCGATGCTGTTTGCCGATCTGCTGGCGCGCGCGCCGTTGCTGTCGAAGCCCTGGCTGCGCGCCGGCTTCGCGCTGCTGTTGGTGGGCTACGGCACGAAGATGGGGCTCGCCCCCATGCACACCTGGAAGCCCGACGCCTACGGCGAGGCTCCCGGCGTGGTCGGTGCGATCCTCGCCGGCGGCTTGTCGAGCTGCGCCTTCCTGGCGGTCCTGCGTCTCCACCAGATCGTCGCCGCAGCGGGAGAAGGACTCTACGCCGGCCGACTGCTCGTCTTCATGGGGCTGTTCTCGATGGCGGTCGCGGGCGCGCTCACCCTCGGCCAGCGCGACCTCAAACGGATGCTGGCGTACTCGAGCGTCGAGCACATGGGGATCCTGACCCTCGCCGCCGGGGTCGGGGGAGGGGCCCTTTTCGGCGCGCTGTTCCACCTGCTCAACAACGGTCTCGCCAAGGCCGTGCTGTTCCTCTCGGCCGGCAACCTGCATCGCGCGTTCGGCGGCAAGACGACGGACGAGATCCAGGGCGGGATGCGGCGGCTGCCGCTGTCGGGAACCGCCTTCCTCCTCGGCCTCCTGGCCATCACCGGCTCCCCGCCCTTCGGGCCGTTCATCAGCGAGCTCGTCATCCTGCGGGCGGTCTTCGGCTCCGGCCGCTGGCTGGTGGGAGGGCTCTTCCTCGCCTTCAGCTTCGTCGTCTTCGCCGGCATGGGCGCGACCTCGCTGGCCGCCCTGCAGGGCAGATCGCCGGCGCCGGCCGGCCGGCCGGCCTATCGCGACAGCCTGCTCACCTTCGCCCCGATCGCCGCGCTGCTGCTCGCCGTCACCCTGCTCGGCGTCCACGTTCCCGGGCCGCTCCGCGAGCTCCTGGCCGACGCGGCGTCCTCCCTCCAGGTGGCGCGGTGAGCGGCCTCACGCAGCTCGCTCGGCTCGGCGGCGGCGGCGCGGTGCCGCTCGCTGCCGTGTCGGACCTGGCGTGGAGCGATTTCGCCGCGGCGGTCGTGCTGGCGGTGGAACGCGGTCTGCGCGTGGTGGCCTATTTCGGCACCGCCGCCGCCGGCGGTGGCGTCGAGCTCCACGCCGTCCTGGCGGACGATCGGGCCGGCAACGTCGCGGTGGCCGCGACGGTGATCGAGGGCGGGACGTTCCCCTCGCTGACCTCCGACGTGCCGCAGGTCCACCTCTTCGAGCGGGAGATCGCGGAGCAGACCGGGCTTCGCCCCGAGGGTCATCCGTGGCTCGCCCCCGTGCGCTTTCACGGCTCCTACCGCGCGGGCCACGATGCCTGGGGCCGTCCCGAGGGCGAGCCGATCCTTCCCGGGGACCTCGACTTCTACCGCGTGGAAGGCGAGGAGGTCCACGAGGTCGCGGTCGGCCCGGTCCACGCCGGCGTCATCGAGCCCGGACACTTCCGCTTCCAATGCCATGGTGAGGAGGTCTTCCACCTCGAGATCTCCCTCGGCTATCAGCACCGCGGCGCCGAGCGCGCCGTCGCCGGCGGGCCCGACACGAGGACGATCCACTACCTCGAGACCGTCGCCGGCGACACGACGGCTGGACACGCCACCGCCTACTGCGAGGCGCTGGAGGCACTGAGCGGCTGCGCCGTCCCGGCGCGGGCCCAGGCGCTGCGCGCCGTCGCCCTCGAGCTCGAGCGCGTGGCCAGCCATGTCGGAGACCTCGGGGCGCTCGCGGGCGACGTCGGCTTCCTCCCCAGCGCCTCCTTCTGCGGCCGGATCCGCGGCGACTTCCTCAACCTGACGGCGGAGATCTGCGGCAGCCGGTTCGGGCGTGGGCTGCTGCGGCCGGGTGGCGTCGGGTTCGATCTCGAGCCGGCGCAGCTCGCCCGGCTGCGCGAGCGCCTCGAGCGCGCCGCGACCGACGCCCGGGTCGCCATCGAGCTCCTCTGGGAGACGCCTTCGGTCATGGCCCGCTTCGAGGCCACCGGCGCGCTGCCCGGGGTCGTGGCGCAGTTGCTGGGTCTCAAGGGCCCCTCGGCGCGCGCCTGCGGCCTCGATCTCGACGCCCGCCGCGACCATCCCACGGGGCTCTATCGCTCGCGCCACATCCCGGTCGCGCTGGCGGAGTCAGGCGACGTCTACGCTCGCGCCTACGTCCGCTGGCTCGAGATCCAGCACTCGTTGACCTTCCTGCGGGAGGAGCTGGGAGCGCTGCCCGCAGGGCCGGTGCGGGCGGCGACGAACGGCCTCGCCCCCCGCCATCTCGCCGTGTCACTGGTCGAGGGCTGGCGTGGCGAGATCTGCCATGTCGCGATCACCGATGCGCGCGGCGCGTTCTCGCGCTACAAGATCGTGGACCCATCGTTCCACAACTGGAGCGGTCTCGCCTACGCGCTCCGCGGCCAGCAGATTTCGGACTTCCCGCTGTGCAACAAGAGCTTCAACCTCTCCTACTGTGGGCACGACCTGTGACGGCGCCGGCGTGTCGCACCACGGGGTACGGATGATCAAGATCCTTCGCGCCCGATGGCAACAGGGCCACCGGACGATCGCTTTCCCCGACGGCCCGCCGCCGCCGCTTCCCGAGCGCTTCCGCGGCGCCCCCGAGATCGACGCCACACGCTGCGTCGACGGCTGCCGGCGTTGCGCCGAT
The DNA here is from genome assembly GCA_036397955.1 of Thermoanaerobaculia bacterium. Lineage (GTDB taxonomy): Bacteria > Acidobacteriota > Thermoanaerobaculia > Multivoradales > UBA5704 > DASUNQ01. The sequence continues at coordinate 11,008 of DASWHY010000553.1, forward strand.
GCGTGCCCGACCGGCGCGATCTCGCTCGACCCGACCTTGGCGGTCGACCTCGGCAAGTGCCTGTTCTGCACGCACTGCCTGGAGGCCTGCCCGGAGGGCGCGCTGGCCTACGGCCGCGACTACCGGCTGGCGGCGCGCCGGCGCGAGAACCTCCGCGTCGACTCGACGCGCGGCGTCGAGCTCGCCGCCGCGCTGGACGCGGCGACGCGCAAGCTTTTCGGCCGCTCCCTGAAGCTCCGCGAGGTGAGCGCGGGGGGCTGCAACGGCTGTGAATCGGAGGTCAACGTGCTCTCGACCGTGGTCTGGGACCTCGGCCGCTTCGGCATCCAATTCGTGGCCTCCCCTCGCCATGCCGACGGCCTGCTGATCACCGGCCCGGTGACCGAGAACATGCACCTGGCGCTGCAGAAGACCTACGCCGCCGTCCCGCCGCCCAAGCTGGTGATCGCGGTAGGCGCCTGCGCGATCTCCGGCGGGCCCTACATCGACCACCCCGAGGTGCACAACGGCGCCGACGCGGTCGTGCCGGTGGACCTCTACGTCCCCGGCTGCCCGCCCCATCCGCTGACGATCCTCGATGGGCTGCTGCGCCTGCTGGGCCGCATCCCGACCCCCTGACTAAGCGCCGCCGGGAGGCCGGGTCTTCGGCACCCGCCGCCGGCGCGATGAGCCCTTGGCATCCGACGGGCTCGTCCCTCGAGGCTCCGGCAGCGGAGGAGCCGGCTCCTCGCGGCGAAAGAGGATCCGGCCGCACCGCTCGCAGGTCTGCAGCCCGCCGCGGTCGACCCAGGAAGCGGTTGGCCGCCTCGTGAAGCAGCCGAGACAGGTGTTGTCGCGCAGCTCGGCGACCGCGCGCTTGTGGCGGCGGCGCACCTGCGCGTAGCGAGCCAGGAGTTTCTCGTCGACCTCCTTGGCAATGCTCTCTCTGCGTTTCCGCGTCTTTCGTAACCCCTGGACGGTAAGCCCGAGCGTCCCCTCCTCGACGGCTCCCTCGTGACCAAGATCGTCGAGCATCGCATCGAGCTCTTGGAGCACGATGAGTCGTTGCACCTGAGCATTCATGGCGCTAGGGCCTCCGCAACCTTGGTTTGGACATCGCTACTGCTCGCTGGGGACGGAGCTGCGCCCGGTCAGGTCGAGGAAGGTGCCGACGTTCTTGAGCGTCACCGAGAAGCGGTACTCGCGGTTGCGCAGCGCCTGGGCCTGGAAGCTCAGCAGCTCGAGGCGGAAGCCGTAGCACTGCGACATCCAGTTGACGACGTAGCGCTGCTGCTGGATCTCGGCCTCGTCGAGGTCGTAGGAGAGCCGCCCCTCGACGCGCAGCCGGTTGGGGCGCAGGCCGAGGGCGCCGAAGAGCTGCACCTGGGTGCCCAGCTCGCCCGGCGCGCCGGCGCGCGGGCGGCGGTAGAGGGTGAGCCCGAGGTTGTTGGCCGCCCCCCAGCCGTAGCCGCCGGAGAGCGAGCTCGAGGCCAGGCGCGCGTCGAGGGTGTTGTAGGTGACGCGGGACTCGAAGCTCGTCTTGTCGCTGGGGTTGAGGCGGACCAGGGCCTCGAGCGGCCCGGCGGTGTCGGTCTCCAGCCCGTCGATCGAGCTCTGGAGCGGCTGCAGGTCGTCGAACGAGAGGTCGCGCGCCACCTCGAAGAGGAAGACCTCGCGCGCCGCTCCCTTGCCCCCTTCGGGCTTGGCCAGAATGCGATTGACCAGGGCGACGCGGGCGCGGTTGGTCGCGAAGGCGGTGTCCACCTCGTCGAAGCGCGGCACCAGCGCCTGGTCCTCCACCTCGCCGCTGTAGACGTAGCTGATGCGCGGCGCCACGACGTGCTTGAAGCGGGCGAAGGCGCCGAGCTTGCGCTCGTAGATGCGCGACAGCGACGGCCCCACCAGCTCGGCGCGGCCGAAGGGGAAGCTGCGGGTGAAGGTCTCGCCGGTGAAGGTGCCGTCGACCAGCGACAGGCTGTCGCCGTACCAGGTGTAGCGGCCGCCGCCGGTCAGGTTGAGCGACAGCCACGGCAGGGTGGAGACCGGCAGCGACAGCTCCGGCCCGACGTCCACGCGGCCGTAGGTCGAGTCGAGGGTGCGCTGGTTGTCGAGGTCGAGGTAGTCGGCCGAGCCGCGGAAGCCGACGTAGAAGGGCGTCTTCCCCAGCCGCGTCGAGCGCAGCCGGTACTCCACCTCCGGCAGCTTGCGCTGCACCACCGTCACCCCCGGCACGTCGAGGGTCTGGATCTCGTTGAGCAGGACGTTGAGCAGGTGGGCGCCGCGGTTGCGGCTGACGAAGGCGCGGCTGGCGACGCGGCGGGTGGTGTTGCGGTCGATGTCGCGCTCGAAGTCGCGGAAGAACTCGAAGTCGGAGAAGTCCTCGTAGGCGATGACCCCGCGCATCCCCCACGGCAGGTCGTTGGTGACGTGGTCGAGGTTGACCTTCCAGCGCCACTCGTCGCGGTCGGGGTCCTGGACGGCGTAGCCGACGAAGCTGCCGCGCGTCCCCTCGCTCGGCATGTAGCGCAGCTCGTTGCCGATCCCGAAGTAGCCGCGGCTGTAGGTGTCGATGTGGAAGGTCGTGTCGTAGCTCCGCCCCAGGGTCTGGAAGTAGGCCAGCGAGAGCGAGGCGCCGCGGCGCTCGGAGTAGCCGATGTTGGGGATCAGCAGGCCCGAGCTGCGCTCGCTCTTGGCCGGCCAGAGGAGGTAGGGGGTATAGAGGACCGGCACCTTCTTGACCCGCATCGCCGCGCTGCGCACCCGCGCGTAGCCTTCCATCTCGACCGTCGCCTTGCCGAGCCGGAAGCTCCAGTCCGGGTTCTCGCCGCTGCAGGAGGTGAAGATGCCGTCGGTGACGGTGTAGACATCCTCGGCGATCTTCGCCACCTCGGCGCCGCTGAAGTAGTACTCGGAGGCGACGTGGGCGGTGGCCTCGGTGAGCTTGCCGGTCTTGGTGTCGAGGTCGAAGGTGGCGGTCTCGCCGGTCAGCCGCCGCGGCCCCTGGTCGACGATGACGTTGCCGGTGGCGGTCACGACCTTGGTCTCGAGGTCCAGCTCGGCGCGGTCGGCGGAGAGCTCCATGTCCTGGTACTTGATCTTCACGGCGCCGGAGAGGACGGCGTAGTCCTTGGTCTTGTATTCGAGGTCCTGGGCGCTGCCGGAGGCGCTGCCGCCGCCCTGCTCGGCCGGGAACTTGAGGTCGAACTCGATGCGGTCGGCCGCCTCGGCGGGGACTGCGGGCTGGACCGGCTGCGTCGAGGCGGGCGGGACGGCCGGCTCGCCGGTGGTGTTGGGGACCGGGCTGACCTCCGGCTTCTGCGGGTCCTGAGCGGCGAGGGGGGAGACGAGGCACAGCCCCAGCAGCAAAAGCGCTGTCACCTCTGTCACGCGTCGAGCCGCTCCACGATCATCGCCGTCGCCTCGCCGCCGCCGATGCAGATGGCGGCGCAGCCGGTCTTGGCGCCGCGCTCGCGCAGGGCGTGGAGGAGGGTGACCAGGATGCGCGCCCCCGAGCTGCCGATCGGGTGGCCGAGGGCGACCGCCCCGCCGCGGACGTTGACCCGCTCGGGGTCGAGCCCGAGGTCGCGGATGAAGGCGAGCGCCACGACCGCGAAGGCCTCGTTGACCTCCCAGAGCTCGACGTCGGCGGCCTTCATGCCGGCCCGCTCGAGGACCACCTTGACCGCCCCGGCCGGCGCGGTGGTGAACCACTCCGGCTTCTGGGCGATGGAGGCGTGGGCGACGATGCGCGCCAGCGGCTTCTTGCCCA
>DASWHY010000554.1:0-5862 GCA_036397955.1 Thermoanaerobaculia bacterium
CACCGGGGCCGGCCAGGGGCTCGGCTGGCGGCGCTGCTTGCTCGCGGCGCTGGGCGACGTGGCGATTCTGGCCGTGCTCTACCTGGCGATGGCCGCCGTCACCCGGAGCTGGCTCTGGTTCCGCCCTCTGAGCCTAGGCCGAGCCGCGCTTCTCGTCGCCCTCGGGGCGCTGGCGGCGGTCGGGGTCGAGCTCCACGCTCTGACGCAAGGCCGGTGGAGCTACGCTCCGGCGATGCCGCGGACGCCGCTGCTAGGCGTCGGGTGGGTGCCCGTTCTGCAGCTGACGCTGATCCCCCTCGCCCTCGCCTGGCTGAGCGGCCGCTGGGCGGCGCCGGAGCCCTGACGTGGCGCGAAGAAGGCAGTGGCTGTGGGGGGTGCTGGCACTCGCCGCCGCGGCGGGGGTGCTCGAAGCGGTGGCCGCGGTGCGGGTCCGCCGGCTGCGCGCGGAGCGGGCATACCTGGGCGCCCGGCTCTATACCGAGGTCCTGGGCGAGGGCGACCCGGTCGTCTTCCTCGCCGGCCTGCCGGCCACGACCCGCTTCTGGGGCGACGGCTTCGCGCCGCTCGCGGCGCGGCGGCGGCTGGTCTTCGCCGACGCCCTCGGCTTCGGCCGCTCGCCGCTGCCGGACGTCGACTACACGCTCGACGACCACCTCGGCGCGTTGCGCCGGACGCTCGTCGCCAAAGGGGCGACGCGCCGTGTTACCTTCGTCGCCCACTCCTTCGGCACGCTCCTCGCGGCGTACTACGCGGAGCGCCACCCGGACGAGGTCGAGCGGCTGGTGCTCGCCGGCACCCCGGTCTTCCGCGACGAGCGCGAGGCGCGGGAGCGCATCCGCGCCGTCTCGACGATGAACGGGCTGTTCACCCTCAATCCGGTCTTGGCGCGCGAGGCGTGCAAGGTCCACGAGGCGACGTTCTCGTCCCTCCTGATGCGCCTCGTGCCGCTCTTCCTGCGCGACGTCCCGCCGGAGGTGGCGCAGGAAGGGCTGCTCCACACCTGGCAGTCGTTCGATGGCTCGCTGCGCAACGTGCTGTTGACGAAGCCGATCGCCGCTCCGCTCGCCCGGCTCGGCCCCAAGGTCGTCTTCGTCCACGGCCGGCGCGATCGGGTCACCCCGCTGCCGCGGGTCGAGGAACTGGCGGCGGCGATCGGCGCTCGCCTCGTCGTCACCGACGACAACCACTCCTCCTACCCGCGGCGGAGCGCCGGCCCAATCGCTGCGGCGGTGCTCGCGCCGGCCGCGATCCCACCTGGCTGAAGCCTCCGCCGAAGCCTCCGCCCGCGCCACCGCTCCCCAGCGGATACGAAGAGAGGGGCTGACAGGGGCGGGCTGGCCACGGCGCGCTACAATGCCCCCGATGAAGCGACTTCGAGCTCGCGGCCGCCCGGCCGCCGCCAGCCTCTTCGCGGGGCTCCTCGGCGCCGTCCTGCTGGCCGGCACGGTCGAGATCCACGGCACGGCCGGGGAGCACTCCGCCCTCGACCGGCCGACCGTCGTTTTCACCGACGCGCGGCACGCCGACCAGCCGGCCCACCTCGAGACCTCGGCCGTCTTGGAGGTCCCGCGTTGCGCCTGGTGCGTGCTCCACGCCCAGAGCCTGGGCGACGCCCTGCGCGTGCCCGCGCGGCTCGCCGGCCCCGCGCTCGCCCGGACGGTTGCGGGCACTCCGTCCGGCCAGCCCTCCTCGTCGCCCCGCCTCCGCCCGCTCTCCCGCGGCCCGCCGCTCTCCTGACCCGCTCGTCGCGCTGACGCCCGCGCCGGCGGGCACTTCGCCTTTTCCTCTGCGACGGAGAAAGGAGACCGGACATGACCGGCAGGCGACCGCCTTTTACGAAACCGATATTGAGACTGATGTTGTGGGGGCTCGCGACTGCGCTCTTGGCGCCGCCCCTGGCGGCCCAGGAACCTCCCGCGACTGACGAAGTCGGCGCCCTGCGCGCCGAGATCGAGGCGCTGCGCGCCGACTACGAGGGGCGCATCGCCGCCCTCGAAGGGCGCCTGGCGCAGCTCGAGGCCGGCGGCGCCACCGCCGCGCCCCCCGAGCTGACCGGCGCCGCGCCCTACACGGGCACCTACTTCAACCCCAGCGTCTCGATGATCGGCAACTTCGTGGCCGTGGGCGGGCACGCGGTGGGCGAAGACGCCGCCTCGAGCGCCGAGCTGCGGGAGTCGGAGCTTGGGCTTCAGGCCATCATCGATCCCTACGCGCGGGCCGACTTCTTCCTCGCCTTCGGCGAGGAAGGGGTGGAAGTGGAAGAGGGCTACGCCACCCTCACCGCCCTGCCGGTCGGCCTGCTGGCGCGGGTCGGGCGGATGCGAGCCGGCTTTGGCAAAGTCAACACGCAGCACGCCGACATCCTCCCGTGGGTGGACCAGCCGCTGCCGGTGGTCAACCTCCTGGGGGGCGACGAGGGGTGGATCGGCACCGGCGTCTCGGTGGCCCGGCTCATCCCGCTCGGCGAGACGTTCTCCGAGCTGACCTTGCAGGCCTTCCGCGGCGACGCCGAGGGACTCTTCGAGGGTAGCGAGCGGAGCGATCTCGCCTACAACGCCCACTACCGTCTCTTTCGCGACTTGACAGAGGCCACCAACGTCGACCTCGGGGTCTCCTACGGCTTCGGCCCGAACGGGGTCGCGGAGGGGACCGATACTCGCCTCGGCGGCTTGGACTTCGCGCTGCGCTGGAAGCCGCTGCAGACGGCGCGTTACCGCTCGCTGACCGTGCGCGGGGAGCTCTTCCGCAGCCACCGCGAGCAGGCCGGCGGCGGCGGCGACGAGGAGCCTGACGATGACATCGACGAGCCGCCCGTCGGCGAGGAGCCTCTCGCCGACGCGGACGCCCTGGGCTGGTTCCTGGCCGCGGATTACCAGCTCGCGCGGCGCTGGACGGTGGGGGCGCGCTACGAGTGGGCCGAGCGCGCCGACGACGCCGACCTGCGCGACACCGGCGAAGCCGCCCTCCTCACGTTCCGGCCGAGCGAGTTCTCCCTGCTCCGCGCCGAGGCGCGCCGGCGGCGCTTCGCCGAGGGCGATACGGCCACGGAGCTCTTCCTACAACTGCAATTCGCGATGGGTGCCCACGGCGCCCATGCGTTCTGAGGTGACGTCATGAAACCAATCCGCTGTCTTTCCGCTGTGCTCCTGCTCCTCGCGGCGCTCCCGGGTGCCGCCCACGCCAACGGCCGCAAGCTGCGCGTGGTCACTTCCACCCAGGACCTGGCGTCGATCGCCGACGCGATCGGCCGCGACCACGTTTCGACCCTTCCCCTCGCCAAGGGCTACCAGGACCCGCACTTCGTGGACGCCAAGCCGTCCTTCGTGCTCCAGCTCTCGCGCGCCGACCTGCTGATCGTGGCGGGCCTCGACCTCGAGGTCGGCTACCTGCCGCCGCTCATCGACCAGAGCCGCAACCGGAAGATCCGCCCCGGCGCGCCGGGGTACCTCGACGCCTCGGTCGGCTGCGAGGTCCTGGGCCGGCCGACGCAGCAGATCACCCGCGCCATGGGCGACGTCCACCCGCAGGGCAACCCCCACTACTGGACCGACCCCGAGAACGGGCGGCGCATCGCCCGCTCCGTGGCGGCGCGGCTCGCGCAGCTCGACCCGGCCGCCGCCGGCGCCTACGCCGGCAACCTCGCCGCCTTCGAGGCCACGCTCACCCGCAAGACGGCGGAGTGGGAGGCCAAGATGAAGCCCTACGCCGGGCGCGAGGTGGTCACTTTCCACGACTCCTGGCCCAACTTCGCCAAGCGCTTCAAGCTCAACGTCGCCGGCCACGTCGAGCCCAAACCGGGGATCCCGCCCAGCCCGGCGCACACGCTCGAGATCATCAACCTGATCAAGGCGCGGAAGATCCCGCTCATCCTGGTCGAGCCGTACTTCGACCTCAAGACGCCGAAATTCATCGCCGGCAAGACCGGGGCGGTGGTGCTCGTCTTCTACCCCTCGGTCGGCGGGACGCCGGCGATCAAGGACTACTTCGCGCTCTTCGACACCAACCTCGACGCCTTCGTGGCGGCGATGAAGGGACGCGGATGACGATCCTCGACCTGCTGCTGCCGGCCTTCGTCGCCAGCCTCATCCTGACCGGCATCCACGCCTACCTCGGCGTCCACGTCGTCGAGCGCGGCGTCATCTTCGTCGACCTCTCGCTGGCGCAGATCGCGGCGCTCGGCACGACGGTGGCCTATCTCGCCGGCTACGACCTGCACTCGACGGCCGCCTACCTCTTCTCGCTGGCGTTCACCTTCCTGGGGGCCGTGATCTTCGCCCTCTCGCGCGTCCACCGCAGCACGCGGATCCCGCAGGAGGCGGTGATCGGCATCGTCTACGCCGTCTCGGCGGCGGTGGCCATCCTGGTGATGTCGAAGGCGACGCAGGAGACCGAGCACCTCAAGGAGATGCTGGTCGGCAACGTCCTGTCGGTGACCTGGCCGGAGCTGGCGAGGACGGCGGTGCTCTACGCCGCCGTCGGCGTCTTCCACTACTTCTGCCGCGAGCGCTTCCTGAACATCTCGATGCACGAGGAGGAGGCCGTGCGGCGCGGCTACAACATCCGCTTCTGGGACTTCCTCTTCTACGTCTCGTTCGGCTTCGTGGTCACCTCGTCGGTGGCAATCGCCGGGGTGCTCCTGGTCTTCTGCTTCCTCATCGTGCCGTCGGTCGCCGCCATGCTCTTCGCCGAGCGCCTGGGGCCGCGCCTGGCGCTCGGCTGGACAATGGGCGCCCTGGTCTCGGCGGGAGGCGTGGCGCTCTCCTTCTTCCTCGACCTCCCGACCGGCGCGACGATCGTCGCCACCTTCGGCGCCGCCCTGCTCCTGCTGGCCGTAGTGCGCTGGGCGTTCCGGCGCTAGGTGCGGCCGTACCAGTGCCGGCCGCGCCCTACTTCTTGGTGTAGGTGATCTCCATCATCTTCATCTCCTTCCCGTCCTTGCCGGGACCGTACATCTCGAAGACCTGGGTCGTCGGGCTCGTCCAGCGGGATGCCATCCTCGCCGTCACCGGCCCACCCTTGATCGGGTCGTTCCAGCTGCCGGTGAAGCTGCAGACGTTTTGGGCGTCGCAGGTGCCTTCGCTCATCATCACACCGGTGGACATGCTGTCGTTCCACGTCGACCAGTACTTGCCGGTGACGTTGTCGTAGCCCATCATGCCGTGGCCGTTGAACGACATTCCCATCATCGAGCTGGTCACGTCTTCGACCAGCACGCGGTCGCCGAGCGCCATGGTCCGGGTCGCCGTCCCGCTCTCTTCGAACGCCGGCGCACCCGGCTCGTGCCAGCCCTTGATCTTCAGATCGTAGCTGCCGGCCGTCGCCGCCAAGGCCTGGTGCGGGGCGCCCGGCGTGCCGGCCTTCATGTAGGCCTCCATCTCGGCCTTCTGCTCGGGGGTCATCTGGGAATGCTCCTGCCCGTCCTGCGCCAGCGCCGGCGCGGCGACGAGCACGGCGGCGGCCGTCAACAGCCTGCCTGCGAGTGTGCGGATCATGATTCCTCCTTAGGAATGGGTATGAGGGATGGTAGCGGGCTACTTGCCTCTCTTCCGCGGGTCATCGCGCGGGTCGAGGTAGATGATCTGCCAGGGGCCGCCGCCGGTGATCTGGAGGACGGTGTCGCCGGTCGCCCAGGCGTAGTGCCACGTCTCGGCCGGTATCACGGTGAAGCTGCCGGCGGGAAGCGCCGTGGCCTGCGCGGTGTCGAACCTGTCCCCCCGGCCCATGTTGAACGTCCCGGAGATCACTGTGATCCGCTCGGGCGCGGGGTGCCAGTGCGGCTTGATCTGGAAGCCGCTCGGCAGCCGGAGGCGCATCGTGAAGACCCCCTCTTCGCGGGGGTCGCCTTCGAGGACCGCGAACTTG
>DASWHY010000555.1:0-1506 GCA_036397955.1 Thermoanaerobaculia bacterium
CTGCGCGGCCAGCGCATCGAGCTCGGCGACATCGAGGCCACCCTCGCCGCCCACCCTTCGGTGCGCGAGGCCGTGGTGCTCTGCCGTGACGACGGCGGCGACCCGCGCCTCGTCGCCTACCTGGTGCCGCGCGCCGGCGCGGCCTGCGAGCCGCCGGCGCTGCGCGCCTTCCTCGAAGCGCGGCTGCCCGAGCACATGGTGCCGGCGCTCTTCGTCGAGCTCGAGTCGCTGCCTCTCAATCCCAACGGCAAGGCGGACCGCAAGGCCCTCGGCCGCCTTCCGCTGCCGGGCGGCGAAGGACGCCGGGAGGGCGCGTTCGTCGCGCCCCGCGACGTCCTCGAGCTGCGGCTGGCGAGGATCTGGGAGGAGGTCCTCGGCGTGGCGTCCGTGGGCGTGCGCGACGACTTCTTCGCCCTCGGCGGCCATTCGCTCTCGGCCGTGCGCCTGCTGGCCCGGATCGAGCAGGTGCAGGGCCGTCAGCTCCCGCTCGCCGCCTTCTTCCGCGCCCCCACCGTCGAGCAGCTCGTCCGCCTGCTGCGCCGGGACGAGACGCCGTCCGCCACCTCCCTGGTGGCGATCCGGACCGGCGGCGCTACGGCCCCCTCGGGGGGGATCGGGGGGGAGAGCACGCGTCCGCCGCTCTTCTGCGTCCACCCGGCGGGCGGGAACGTCCTCAGCTTCGTCCCCCTGGCCGACGCCCTGGGACCCGACCAGCCCCTCTACGCGCTGCAGTCCCGAGGCCTCGAGGGCGACGAGGAGCCGCTCACCCGCGTCGAGGACATGGCGGCCCGCTACCTCGCCGAGGTGCGCGCGGCCGTGCCCCACGGCCCGTACAGCCTGGCGGGCTGGTCGTTCGGCGGCCTGGTGGCCTTCGAGATGGCGCGCCAGTTGCGGCGTCAGGGCGAGGAGGTCGCCCTCCTCGCCCTCCTCGACACCCGAGCGCCGGGGACCGGCGATGGCCCGGCCGAGGACGTCTTCGACGACGATGCCTTCTGGCTCGCCGACGTCGCCGGCTTCCTCTCCCGCCTGGCGGGCCGCGAGAGCGCCGTCACCTACGAGGAGCTTCGGCAGGTCGAGCCCGCCGCCCAGGTCGGCCTCTTCGTGGCGCGGCTCAAAGAGATCGACTTCCTGCCGCCGGGAGCGGGGGAGGACCAGGTCCGCCGTCTGCTGCTGGTCTACAAGGCCAACGTCCGCGCCGCGGCGGCCTACGAGGGCGGCCCCTATCCCGGCCGCGTCACCGTGTTGCGGGCGGCGGAGGAGGAGCGTCAGGACGACGCTCTCGGATGGCAGCGGTTCTCCCCGGAGCCGGTGGAGGTGCATGACGTCCCCGGGGACCACGTCACCGTGCTCGCCCCGGAGAACGTCCCGGCGCTGGCGCAGCGGCTTGGGGACTGTCTCCGGCGAGGATTTGCACGTTGACCGGGCCGCGGCGCCGCAGGTCAGCAACCGTCCTCAAGGAGCTTGACAATCGGGGTAGAGTATCCGCACTTCGGGCGTGTCCTATCC
>DASWHY010000556.1:0-8735 GCA_036397955.1 Thermoanaerobaculia bacterium
GGCGGCGGGCGACCAGCGCGAGCGCCTCCTCCGGCAGCTCCGGGCCTGGCGGGCGACCGCGCCGTACCCGCAGCTCGTCCGCGACCTCTTCGTGGCCCGGCCGCAGGAGAGCGGAGCGCCGGCGCTGGAGCGGCTCGACGACGACGCCGGCCGGCTCGCGCCGGCCCCCTGGCCGGCGGAGCTCGCCCGGGTCCGCGAGCGGTTATCGGACGAGCGCCCGGCGGCGCGGCGGCGGCGGTCGCCGCGCGCCTGGGGGGTCGAGGTGGAGGCGCCGGCGATCGTCCTGCCTCTCGCCTGGCCGGAGCGCGGCCGGCAGGCCGCGGAGCGCGGCGTACTGATCGTCCGGCTCGACCGCGAGCACTTGACCCGCGCGCTCCTCCCCGAGCTGGTCGCGGCATGGTTCGGCGGTCCGGCCGGCAAGGAGCTCCTGGTCGCGGTGACGGAGAGCGGCCGTCCGCTCTACCTCTCCGACCCCTCCGTCCCCGCCTCCCGCTACCTGCCGGGGGAGGTGTCGGCGCCGCTCCTCACCACGCGCTGGCCGCACCACCGGCCCCCACTCGGACACTTCGCCGCGCCGCCGGCGCACGGCGAGGGCCCCTGGCGGGTGGTGGTCACCCATCGCGCCGGGTCGCTGGAGGCCGCGGTCGCCCGGGCGCGGCGGCGCAACCTGGCGTTGAGCGCCGCGGTGCTGCTCCTCCTCGCCGGCAGCCTGGCGGTGATGGCCTTCGCGGCGCAGCGGGCGCGGCGCCTCGCGCGGCAGCAGATGGAGCTCGTGGCCGGCGTCACCCACGACCTCAACACGCCGCTGGCGGCGATCCGCTCCGCGGCCCAGAACCTGGCCGACGGCGTCGTCGCCGCCCCCGACCAGGTGCGGCGCTACGGCGCGCTCATCGAGCGCGAGGGGAGCCGCCTCTCGGCGCTCGTCGCCAAGGCGCTCGAGCTGGCCGGCATCCAGTCGGGGAGCCGGGTCTATCGCCCCGAGCCGGTGGCGCTTGCCGAGGTGGTCGGCGAGGCCCTCGACGCCAGCCGCTGGGCGCTCCAGGAGGGCGGCTTCGCGGTCGAGGAGGACGTGCCGGCCGACCTGCCGCCGGTGCGGGCGGACCGCGGCGCCCTGCAGATGGCGGTCCAGAACCTGGTGGACAACGCGGTCAAGCACGCCGCGGCCGGCCGCTGGATCGGCCTGCGGGCGCGCGCCGCCGGCGCCTGGGTGACGCTGACCGTCGAGGACCGCGGCCCCGGCATCCGGCCGGAGGACCGGCCGCACCTCTTCGAGCCCTTCTTCCGCGGCTCCGCCGTCGCCGGGCCGGTCGCCGGCAGCGGGCTCGGGCTGAGCCTCGTCCGCCAGGTCGTCGAGGCGCAAGGTGGACGGGTAAGCGTCGCGCCGGGGGCGGCGGGACGGGGGAGCGCCTTCGCCCTCCGCCTGCCGGTCCACGCATGAGCTCCGTATCGCCAGACGCGCCGGCGCCGCGCATCCTCCTCGTCGAGGACGAGCCGAGCCTGGTCCTCACCCTGACCGACCGGCTGGAGGCCGAGGGCTACCGGGTGGAGGCGTCCGGCGACGGCGAGGAGGCGCTGGCGCGCGCCGCGGCGGGCGCCTTCGACCTCGTCGTCCTCGACGTCATGCTCCCCGGCCGCAACGGCTTCGACGTCTGCCGCGACCTGCGGCAGCGCGGCCTCCAGGTGCCGATCCTGATGCTCACGGCGCGCGCGCAGGTCGTCGACCGGGTCGTCGGGCTGAAGCTCGGCGCCGACGACTACCTGACCAAGCCGTTCGAGATGCTGGAGCTGCTCGCCCGCGTCGAGGCGCTGCTGCGCCGGGCGCGCACGCCGATCGCGCCGTCGGTGGGCGCCTACGCCTTCGGCGACGTGCAGGTGGACTTCCGCCGCGCCGAGGTGCGCCGCGGCGGCCAAGCCCTCGCCCTCTCGGCGCTGGAGTACAAGCTGCTGCGCTACTTCGTCGAGAACCGCGGCCAGGTGCTCTCCCGCGAGGAGCTGCTCGACCGCGTCTGGGGGTACGACGCCGCGGCGCAGACCCGCACCGTGGACGTGCACGTGGCCTCGCTGCGGCAGAAGGTCGAGCCGAACCCGTCGCGGCCGCAGCACATCGTCACCGTCCACCGCCTCGGCTACAAGTTCGCAGGATGACCGTGGGTTGAGGTTTACATCCTTTACACAAGCCTTGCCCCGGCTTGAAGACCGCCGCCGCCGCGGCGGCTACCGTGGCGGGCAAAGGAGACACCACCATGAAGCGCACCTTCCCCCTCATCGCCGCCGCCCTGCTGCTGGCCGCCGCCGCCGGGGCGCAGCCCGGGCCGTTCCGACACGACCGCGAGGAGCATCGCGGCCACCGCGCCGAGCGCCTTACCCAGGAGCTGGGGCTGAGCGAGTCCCAGCAGGCCGCGGCCAAGCAGCTCCACGAGCAGCTCCGCGAGACCATGAAGCCGCTCCACGAGGAGCAGCGCGCGCTGCACGAGCAGGTCGAGACCGCCCTCGAGCAGGGCGCCGACGCCGCCACGGTCGGCGGCCTGGTCATCACCGCCCATCAGAAGCGGCAGGCCATGCGCGCCGCCCACGAGGAGTTCGAGGCGGACTTCGCGGCGCTGCTGACCCCCGAGCAGCTCGCCAAGTACGAGACCCTCAAGGAGCGGCGGGAGTCGTTCGGCGGCAAGCGCCACGGCCGGGGGCACGGCTAGCGCCGGCTGCCCGCAGCGGCGCGCGGGGCTCCTCGCCGCCGGCCGATCAGGAAGCCTTGCCGGCCGCCGTCGCCTCGTAGGCCGCCACGAACTCCGGGTCCCGCCGCCGCAGGTTCTCGTGCCCCACCCGTTCGCTGCGCACCATCGCGCGGTAGGCGAAGGGGAGCGGGTCGAGGTGGAGGTCGGCCGCCGCGGCTTCGAACCAGGCGGCGCTGGCCTCGGCCGCCTCCTGGTAGCGCTCGACGATCGGCCGGCGGGCGGCCTCGAAGGCGGCGAGGGCGTCCGGCAGCTCGGCGTGCTCGTCGAGCGCCCGCGCCAGCGCGATCGCGTCCTCGAGCGCCAGCTTGGTCCCCGAGCCGATCGAGAAGTGCGCGGTGTGGAGGGCGTCGCCCAAGAGCACGGTGCGGCCGTGGCTCCAGTGCCGGCAGCGCAGGGTGGCGAACTGGAGCCAGCGCGAGGCGTTCGAGAGCAGCGGCGCCCCGTCGAGGTCGTCGGCGAACACCCGTTCCAGATACCGCAGCCCTTCCTCCTCGCTCCTCTCGCCGAGCCCCGCGCGCGCGAAGCTCTCCGGGTCGCACTCGACGATGAAGGTGCTGCGGTCGGGGCCGTACTTGTAGGAGTGGGCGATGAAGAGGCCGTCGTCGTTGGCGCGGAAGGTCAGGGTCAGGCCGTGGAAGAGGCGCGGCGTGCCGAGCCAGATGTAGCGGTTGCGGCGCTCGTCGAAGCGGGCGCCGAAGGCGTCGCCGGCGCGCTCGCGGACGACGCTGCGCACGCCGTCGGCGCCGACCAGGAGGTCGGCGGGCGACGGCTCCTCGTCCGCGGCGAGCGGCCGCTCGAAGCGGAGGTCCACCCCCAGCTCTTCGCAGCGGCGCTGGAGCACGCCCAGGAGCTCCAAGCGCGCGATCCCCGAGAAGCGGTTGCCGCGGATCGTCACCTTCTCGCCGCGGTGGACGATGTCGACGTTCTCCCAGCGGGCGAGCCGGCCGTCCAGCTCGCGGAAGGTCTGCGGGTCGGGCTCGGCGAGGTAGGAGAGGGTCTGCTCGGAGAAGACGACTCCCCAGCCGAACGTCGTATCGCGCGCGTTGCGCTCGAGGACCGTGACCTGGTGGCGCGGGTCGCGCCGCTTCATCAGGAGGGCGAAGTAGAGCCCGGCCGGGCCGCCGCCGGCGACGACGATCCTCAAGCCGGTTCCCACAGGGGAGGCGTGAGGCGCCGCCGGCCGTCGTTCGCCAGCCGCACCCCCGGCTCGTCGAGCTCCACCCGGTCCCAGAGCTGGCAGGTCACCTGCTTGTGCTTCTGGTCCAGCCCTTCGCAGTAGTTCGAGTAGACGCAGCGGCGGACCTCCTCGCCGTGCCCGAGGCGGACCTTCCGGTACCAGTCCGGGTCGGCCAGGCTCTGGCGCGCCGCCGCCACGATGTCGGCCTCTCCGCGGCGCAGGATCTCCTCCGCCTGCGCGAAGCCGCAGATACCGCCGGCGACCACGACCGGCGTCGTGCAGCCGGCGGCGCGCACCGCGGCGCGGATGCGGGCGGCGGCCGGGATGCCGCGGCCGAAGGGACCGCGGGCGTCGGAGATCGCCGTCGGCATGCACTCGTAGCCGGAGGGGCCGGTGTAGGGGTAGGCGGCCCAGCCCACCTTGGGCTGCTTGGCGTCCTCGAACTTGCCGCCGCGCGACAGCGACAGGAAGTCCATGCCCGCGCGCGCCAGCTCGACCCCGAACCAGACCGCGTCGTCCACCGTGTTGCCGCCGTCGAGGCAGTCGTCGGAGAGGTAGCGGCAGCCGACGGTGTAGCCCTCCCCCACCCGCTCGCGCACCCGCCGGTAGACCTCCAGCGGCAGGCGCACGCGGTGCTCGCGCGGGCCGCCGTAGCCGTCCGGCCGGTCGTTGAGCGCCGAGAGGAAGCTCGCCATCGTGTAGGCGTGGGCGTAGTGCAGCTCGACGCCGTCGAAGCCGACCTCGCGGGCGCGGCCGGCGGCGTCGGCGAAGAGATCGGGAAGGACCTGCGGCAGGTCGCGGACGTGCGGGCGGTCGAGGTCGGTCACCCGCTCGCGGAAGCCGTAGCGGAGGTCCTCCAGCTCGCGCGGCCCGAGCGCCCGCTCCAGCTCCTCCGGCGGCAGCGCCAGGAGGCGCTCGCGCACCTCGTCCTCCGGCAGGTCGTCGGCGCCGAGGAAGGCGCGGTGGCGGTCGGTGACCTGGAGGTAGCGGCGGAAGAAGGTCTCCGGCTCCGGCCGGCGCTTGATCGCCAGGAAGTCAATGACCTGGATGAAGAGGCGGCTGCGGCCGCGGCTGGCGCGGCGGACGGTCGCGACCAGCTCGGCGAGGCCGGGGAGGAAGCGGTCGTGGCCGATGCGCAGCAAGGGGCCGCTCGGGATGTCGCGGATGCCGGTCGCCTCGACGACCAGCGCCCCCGGCTGGCCGGCGGCGAAGCGCTCGTACCAGGCCAGCACCTCGTCGGTGACGAACCCCTCCTCGGTGGCGCGCCAGGGGACCATCGCCGGCACCCAGGTGCGCTCCTCGAGCCGCACGGCGCCGACCTGGATGGGGGAGAACCAGAGGGAAGAGGCCGCCTCCTCGGCGGTCGGCCAGTCGCCCGCCGGCAACTCGTGCCGGATCCGCTCGGGCGGCTTCCACATGGCCGGTCAGTATAGCGACCGGTGCAATTCCCGAAGCGCGAATTCCGTCTTATCCACTGAGGCAGGTTGACAGGGAGACGACGCGTGGCGACACTGGCCGGCATGAGGACGAAGAAAGTTGGAGCGCGAGAGCTGCGGAAGCGGCTGGGGACCTATCTGCGGCAGGTGCAGCAGGGGACGAGAATTGAGGTGACCGAGCGCGGGCGGCCGGTGGCGGAGCTGCGGCCAATCGAGCCGGCGCGCAGCGAGGTCGAAGAGCGTCTACAGAGGCTGGCGGCGGAAGGGGTGATCACCCTCGGAACCGGAAGGCCGCTCCGCCCCTTCAAGCCGATCAAGATCACCGGCCCACCGCTTTCGGAGACGATCATCGAGGACCGGGAGGACCGCTTCTGATCGGCTTCCTCGACGCGAGCGCGCTGATCAAGAACTACGCCGAGGAGCAGGGGCGTGACGAGGTGCGCCGCGTCCTCGAGCGGGGGGATTCGGCAATCAGCCGTTTGACCGAGGTGGAGGTTGCCTCGGGGCTGATGCGACGGGTTCGGCTTGGCGCCCTATCGTCAGCGGACTATGCGCTCGCCCTCCGCACTCTCCGCGCGGACCTGGCGGACTTGCGAATCGTCGAGCTCGTGCCGCAGGTCACTGTGCTCGCGACCACTCTGCTCGAACGCCATCCCTTACGCGCGAGCGACGCCGTGCAGCTCGCTTCATGCCTTTACCTGCGGCAGCACGCCGATGAGGGGGTCACCCTCCTCGCCTACGACCGCCGCCTCAACGAGGCCGCCGCGCGCGAAGGGTTGGCGCTCGCCGGCGAAGAAGCCTGAGCATCAGCCGCCCATCTGTTCTCTCAGCAACTCCCGGGCGATGACGAGGTGCTGGATCTCGGTCGTGCCCTCGTAGATGCGAAGGGCGCGGACGGCGCGGTAGAGGCGCTCGACCGGGTGGTCGGCGAGGGCGCCTTGGCCGCCGAGGACCTGGAGGGCGTCGTCCACGATGCGCTGCGCCGCCTCGGTGGCGAAGGCCTTGGCCATCGCCGCCGGCAGGGTGAGGCGCTCGGCGCCGGCGTCCCCTTCGGCCGCGGCGCGATAGACGAGCAGGCGCGCCGCCGCCAAGTCCACCGCCGAGCGCGCCAGCTTCTCCTGCACGAGCTGGAACTCGGCGAGCGGCCGGCCGAACTGCCGCCGCCGCCGGGCGTGCGCGACGGCTTCGGCGAGCGCCCGCTCGGCCATGCCGCAGGCCGCAGCCGCCACCGTCGGGCGGAGGCGGTCGAGAGTGCGCATGCCGAGCTTGAACCCCTCCCCCTCTTCGCCGAGCCGCTGCGCTGCGGGGACGCGGCAGTTTTCCAGGGCGATCTCGCCGAGGGGGTGCGGCGCCGAGAGCACCTGCGCGCCGGCGAAACGGAGCCCCCGCGCGTCGGCTTCGACCAGGAAGCAGGAGAGCCCGCGCGCGCCGGCCTCGCGGTCGGTGGCCGCGAAGACGCAGTAGAAGTCGGCGATGCCGGCGTTCGAGATCAGGATCTTGCGGCCGTCGAGGACGTAGTCGTCGCCGTCGCGCCGCGCGGTGGTGGCGAGGGCCGCGACGTCGGAGCCGGCCTCCGGCTCGGTCATGGCGAAGGCGGCCATGGCGCGGCCGGCGGCGACCTCGGGGAGCCAGCGGCGGCGGAGCGCCTCGCCGCCGGCGAGCGCGATCGGCAGCGAGCCCAGGCACTGGAGGGCGAAGACCGCGTCGGCGAGCGGCGAGGCGGCGGCGAGGGTCTCGCGGATGAGACAGCAGGCGCGGAGGTCGGGGTAGGGGGAGCCGCCGTCCGCGGCGGGGACGGCGTGGCGGAGGAGGCCGCCCTCGCCGAGGAGGCGCAGCAGCTCGCGGGCCTGCGCGCGGCCGGCGGCGTCGTCGGCCGGCGGCGGCAGCGGCGCCACCTCGCGCGCGGCGAAGGCGGCGGCCTCCGCGGTGAGCGCGCGGTGGCGGTCGTCGAGGAAGGGCCGCAGGAGCGCTAGATCAGGCACGGGCCAGGTCCCTCGCTCTCCCTCGGGATGACAAGCGCGTCATTTGAATCTCGGCTCGCGCTTTGCCTTGAACGCTTCGTAGGCTTCGCGGAAGTCGGGGTGGAGCATGCAGGCGGCCTGGATCTCGACCTCGGCGGCCAGCGCCGACTCGACGTCCATCGCCGCCTCGCGCAGCAGGAGGCGCTTGGTCACCTCCAGGCCGAAGGCGGGGCCGCGGGCCAGCCGCTCGGCGAGCGCCGTGGCCTCGGCGAGCACGCGGTCGTCGGCCACCACCCGGTTGTAGAGGCCGATCTGCTCCGCCTCGCGCGCCGGCACGAAGTCGCCGAGCAGCAGGATCTCCGCCGCCCGCCCCCGACCGACGAGGCGCGGCAAGAGCCACGAGGCCCCCATGTCGGCCCCCGAGAGCCCGACTTTGGTGAAGAGGAAGGCGATCTTGGCGCTCTCCCCGGCCACCCGCAGGTCGCAGGCGGAGGCGATCACCGCGCCGGCGCCGGCCACCAGGCCGTTGAGCGCCGCCACCACCGGCCGCCCGCAGCGCAGGATGGCGAGCACCAAGGCGCCGGTCGTGCGGGTGAAGTCGAGGAGCCCCTGGTAGTCGCGCTCGAAGAGGGCGCCGATGATCGCCTCGACGTCGCCGCCCGAGCAGAAGGCGCGGCCGCTGCCGGTCAAGACGACGGCGCGCACGCCGGACTCGACGTCGAGGGCCTGGAAGGCGGCGGTCAGCTCCTCGTAGACCTCGAAGGTCAGCGCGTTGAGGCGCTCGGGGCGGTCGAGGGTGAGCGTGGCGACGCCGGTCGCCGCGTCGAGCGCGTAGCGGAAGCTCTCGGGCGCGATCGGCATGGCTCAGGCGGGGAGCACCGCCGTCCCCTCGATCTCCACCTTCGCTCCCGGCTCGAGCAGACCGCTGACCTCGACGAGCGCCATCGCCGGGTAGTGCCGCCCCATGACCGCGCGGTAGGCCTCGCCGACCGCGGCGAGGTCGGCCAGGTACTCGCGGCGGTCGGTGACGTAGACGGTGAGGCGCGCCAGGTGCTCGGGGGCGCCGCCGGCGGCGCGCACCACGGCGACGACGTTGGCGAGCGCCCGGCCGAACTGGGCGACGAAGGAATCGCCCACGAGCTTGCACTCCGCGTCCCAGCCGACCTGCCCGGCGACGAAGAGGAGCCGGCCGCCGGCCGGGGCGAGCAGGCCGTGCGAGTAGCCGCGCGGCGGCGGGAAGCCCGCCGGCTCGACGGCGCGCAGGAAGCCGTCGCTCACGCCAGCAGCGCTCCGCCGTCGAGCACGATCGCTTGGCCGTTGACGCCGCGGGCACGGTCGTCGCAGAGCGCGACGACCAGGTAGGCCACCTCCTCCGGCGCCATCAGGCGCCGCTGCGGCGACTGGCGGCGCAGCCCCTCCAGCGCCTCCT
>DASWHY010000557.1:0-2533 GCA_036397955.1 Thermoanaerobaculia bacterium
CGGCCGACTACACGGTCGAGGTGAGATACAAGGACCACTCGGCGACCCAGGCGGTGCGCGTCCTCCCGGATCCGCGCTTCGCGATCGCGGAGGCCGAGCGCCGCGCCAACTGGGAGGCGGTGGCGCGCGCCGGGGGGCTCCAGGAAGAGGCGACGGCGGCGATCGAGCGCCTGCGGCGGACGCGCGCCGACGTCGACACCGTCGTCCGTCTCGCCAAGGCGGCGCAGGAGGAGGCCAAGGCGAAACAGAAGGCCGCGGGCGCCGAGGGCGAGCCGCCGCACCGGGATCTACTCAAGGCGGCCAAGACCCTCAAGGAGGCGCTCACCGCCATGGAGCGCCGCCTGTGGGTGCCGCCGCGCAGCAAGGGCATCCAGGACGACAGGACGCCCTGGGCGCGCATCGGCTTCGCCCTGCGGACGTTGCAGTCCTCGTTCGCGGCGCCGAGCCCGGCGCAGCAGGCCCATCTCGAGGCGGCGGCGCGGGCCCTGGCCGCGGTGCTGCCCGACGTCGATCGCCTGTACGCCGGCGAGGTGGCGAGCTTCCGCGCCCAGGCGCGGGCGGCCGGCCTGGAGCTGCTCGCCGCCGAGGAAGGAGGGACGCGATGAGCTACAGCCTCGAGCTGCGCGAGGTGCGCAAGAGCTTCGGCGACTTCCAGGCGGTCAAGGGGGTCACCCTGCAGGTGCCCCCGGGGACGATCTATGGACTCCTCGGCCCCAACGGCGCCGGCAAGACGACCACCATCCGCATGATCATGGACATCATCGCCCCGGACTCGGGCGAGGTCCTGGTCTTCGGGCATCCGCGGACGCGCGAGGACCTGCGGCGGATCGGCTACCTGCCGGAGGAGCGCGGGCTCTACCGCAAGATGACGGTGGTGGACCAGCTCGTCTACCTGGGCGAGTTGCGCGGGATGAAGCGCCGCGAGTCGCTGCCGCGGATCGCCGAGTGGCTGGAGCGGGTGGAGCTCTCGGCGTGGGGCAAGAAGAAGATCGAGGAGCTGTCCAAGGGGATGCAGCAGAAGGTGCAGCTCGTCGGCACCGTCCTCCACGAGCCCGACCTGCTGATCCTCGACGAGCCCTTCGCCGGCCTCGACCCGATCAACCAGTCGCTCTTCCGCGACCTCCTCCTCGACTACCGGCGGCGCGGCAAGACGGTCGTCCTCTCGACCCACGGCATGCTCCTGGCCGAGAAGCTCTGCGACCACATCTGCCTCATCTCGGCCGGCGCGGTGGTGCTGGCCGGCGAGCTGCGCGCCATCCGCCGGCGCCTGGGCGGCAACGCCTACCGCCTGCGCGCCAAGGGCGACCTCGACCGGCTCGCCGAGGTGCCGGGGATCGAGCGCGTGGCGGCCGAGGACGGCTTGGTCAAGCTCCTCCTCGCCCCCGACGCCGACGGCGGCCGGGTGCTGCGCGAGCTGGTCGGCTTCCTCGACATCGAGGAGTTCCGCAGCGAGGAGCCGGACCTCGAGGAGATCTTCATCAAGGCGGTGAGCGGTGCGGCCGTCTGACGCCTACGTCGTCGGCAAGCGCGAGTACCTGGTCCGCATCAAGGGCTGGGGGTTCTGGTTCGCCACCTTCGGCCTGCCGCTCTTCATGGCGGCGCTGATGGCGGTGCCGGCGCTGCTGATGACGCGCGGCCACTCGGCGCAGCGGCTGGCGCTGGTGGACACGACCGGCGAGCTGGCGGGGCCGCTGCGCGAGCGGCTGGCGAGCGCCGAGCGCGAGGGGGCGCAGGTCGTCGCCTTCGACCTCCGCGTCCTGCCGCCGGAGCCGGACGCCGCGGCGCAGCGCGCGCGGCTCGACCGCATGGTGCTCGCCGACGAGATCGACGCCTGGATCTGGCTCGACGAGGAGGACCTCGGGCGCGGCCGCTTCGAGTACCACTCCGAGAGCGTCTCGTCCTGGCTCACCCAGGAGGTGCTGCAGGGCGTCGTCTCCGAGGTGGTCGGGGCCTGGCGGCTGCGCCGCGCCGGCTTCGACACCGCGCAGATCGCCGACTTGACCCGCGGCGTCGACCTCGAGACGGTCAAGGTGTCGGAGGGCGGCAGCCGCGCCGAAGGCGGCTTCGGCGGCGTCGTCCTGGCGATCTTCCTCTTCACCATCCTCTACGCGGTGCTCATCCTCTACGGCACGCAGGTGATGCAGGGGGTGCTGGAGGAGAAGACCTCGCGCATCGTCGAGGTGGTGACCTCGGCGGTGCGGCCGCTGGAGCTGATGCTCGGGAAGCTCGTCGGGATCTGCTGCGTCGGGCTGACGCAGTTGGCGATCTGGATCGCCGCCGCGACGCTCCTCACCGCGCCGGGGGTCCTCGCCTTGCGCACCATGCTGCCCGAAGGGCTGAACGTGCCGTCGTTCACGCCGGGCCTCGTCCTCCACTTCCTGGCGCTCTTCCTGATCGGCTTCTTCCTCTTCGCCACCTTCTACGCCATGGTCGGCGCCGCCACCAACAACATGCAGGAGGCGCAGCAGCTGGCGAGCTTCGCCATCGTCTTCCTGGTGGCGCCGATGTTCTTCTTCATGCAGGTCATCAACGA
>DASWHY010000558.1:0-6241 GCA_036397955.1 Thermoanaerobaculia bacterium
GGCGCGGGTCGAGGAGACGGCGCGGGTCCTCGAAGGCCTCGGCGCCGCCGTCACCCTCCGCCTCTACCCCGGCCTCGGCCACACGGTGAACGCCGACGAGCTGGCGCACGTGCGGCGACTCCTGCCCTGAGCCTGCGGCGAGAAAACGCGCTGGCCGTCCGTCGGTAACAGGCGGGCGCCCTGAAGCGCCTTTGATCAAGGGGAAAGGAGTCGAGGAACCATGCCCGAAGAGCAAGCTCTCTATACCTACCGCGGCGGCCAGAAGGTGCCGCTCGCGAAGCGCCCGGACCAATTCGTCGTCCGTGCGCAGCCCGAGGAGCTGGAGGAGATGGGGATCACGGATGCCGAGCGCGTCTCCTCGTCCTCCTCGCGCGTCACCGTCGGGGGAGAGGATCTCGAGCCCGCGATGTCCGCCGCCCGCGGGATGGCCCCCACTCACCACGCCTACGAGATGGCGGAGAGCGGCCAGGAGTTCCTGATCACCGACCGCGTCTTCGTCCGCTTTCGCGAGGGAACGGCGCCGGAGCAGATGGAGGACTTGGCCGGCCGCTACGGCCTGGTCGTGCTCGACCGCTACTCGCCGCGCGATCTGCTCTTCCAGCTCACCCAGCACACCGGCATGAACCCGATCAAGCTGGTGGTCAAGCTGACCGAGGAGGAGCCGCTGGTCGAGGGCGCCGAGCACGATCTCAACGTGCGCGCCTCCACCTACCTCGACCTGCCGACCGACCCCTCCTACCTCGACCAGTGGCACCTGCACACCCGCTCGAGCGACCCCGCCTTCGACGCCCGCGCCTCGGCGCGCTGCGAGGAGGCCTGGCAGCTCCTCGACGGCTTCGGCAGCGCCGAGGTGGTGGTGGGCGTGACCGACGACGGCTGCCGTCTCGACCATTCGGACTTCGACGCCCCCGGCAAGTTCGCCGGCTGGGGCTACTTCGAGGCGACCCGCCTGGTGACCGCCGCCGACTTCGACGCCGACCCGGCGCGGATGTATCAGACCGGCGCCAACCACGGCACGTCCTGCGCCGGCGTCATCGCCGGCGAGGTCGACGCACTGCGCACGGTCGGCGCCGCTCCAGGCTGCCGCCTGCTGCCGATCAAATGGGAGTCCACGGGAGCGAGCCTTTTCATCAGCGACTCCAAGCTCCTCACCGCGCTCAATCACCTCGCATCCCGCGTGGACGTGATGTCGAACTCCTGGGGCTCGACGCCGACGACGCTGTGGGCCACGCCGGTGGTGGATCGCATCCGCGAGCTGGCCCAGACCGGCGGGCGGCGCGGGCGCGGCATCGTCTTCCTCTGGGCGGCCGGCAACGAGAACTCCCCCGTGCACCACCAAGCGACCGTGGACGTGCCCTTCACCAGCGGTTGGTCCAACACCAACCCGCCGTTCTGGGAAGGGGTACGTACGTCGCGCAGCTTCCGCAACAACCTGGTGGGGATCGACGGCGTGATGCACGTGGCCGCGCTCGCCAGCGGCGGCCGCCGCAGCCACTACTCCAACTACGGCACCGGCATCGGGCTCTGTGCGCCGAGCAGCAACGTCCACAAGTACCGGCGTCTCCAGGTGCCGGGGCTGGGGGTGACCACGACGACCGGCGCCGGCGGCGGCATCACCGGGACCTTCGGCGGCACCTCGAGCGCCACACCGCTGGTGGCCGGCATCGCGGCCCTGGTGCTCTCGGCGGCGCCGCAGCTCTCGGCCGTCGAAACGATCGCCCTGCTCAAGCGAACTTGCGCGAAGGACCTCGACACGACCCCCTACGTCCGGACCCCGTCGGCCGCCTTCGACCCCAATCCGACCTGGGACATTTCGCCGATCGCGCCCTTCGACCAGGCGGGCTTCAGCGACCAGGGTCTCCCCGAGGGGACTTGGAGCCCCTGGTTCGGGCACGGCCGGGTGGACGCGCTGGCGGCGGTCACGGCGGCCCGCAACGGAGCCGGGCCGGGCGACGGCCTCTTCGTCGCCGAGGACGTGGCCGGGATCGCCATCCCCGACCGCGACCCGGCCGGCATCGAGCGCGAGCTGCAGCTCCCCGCCGGCCGGACGATCCGTGAGATCGCGGTGAGCGTGGACATCACCCACCCCTGGATCAGTGACCTGCGCGTGGAGTTGGTGCCCCCCGCGGGCGCGGCAGCGGTGCCGTTGCACAACCGGACCGGCGGCGCCGCGGACGACGTGCGGCGCACCTGGTCATCGCGCGATCACCTGGGTCTCCGGGCGCTGCGCGGTCAGGGAACGGGCGGAAGCTGGCGGCTCAAGGTGGCGGACCTGGCGAGCCGCGACGAAGGCAAGCTCAACACCTGGAAGATTCAGGTCGAGACCTGAAGCAAGGGCCGGGGTCGCCCCCGGCCCTGACCAAGAACGCCCTCGGCTGCGGCCCTACCGCTCGAGCCGCACCTCGAGGTTGGAGTACCGCGAGCCGTACGGCGGGAAGTAGGCGCTGTGCGCCACCCCCGGCAGGCCGAAGTCGATCCGCACCCGGAACTTGGAGAAGGCGCGCAGGTCGGCGACCCCCATCTTGCCGGTGACGGAATGGACCACGGCGCCGTTGCGCGAGATCTGCGCCGTCACCTTGCGCGCGGGGACGTCGTAGATCATGCGCACGTGGTAGTCGGTGCGCTCCTGCCAGTTGAAGTTCTCTTTGATCTGGCGCTCCCGCCCGAGGTCCACGATGGTCTTCGTCGGGCTCCCCTTCAAGAGCAGGCCGTAGTAGAGCGTCTTGTCGTTGCGCTTCAGGCTGGTGATGCCGTGGAACCAGGTGCTCTGCCAGCGGTGGAGGTAGAGGTCGAAGTCGACGGTCAGCTTCTTGTACTTGACGTCGAGGGCGAGCGGCAGCTCGTAGGCCTTGTAGGAGTCGCCCTGCCGCACGTCGAGGAAGACGCCGGGGGCCGCGAGGACGGTGCCTGCCGGCGGGGCGGTCGGGGTCGTCGGCGGCGCCGGGCCCGTCGGCGGATTGGTGGGCGGGTCGGCCGGCGGCTCTGGCGGGTTGCCCTTGCCGTTGCCGTCCTCCCCGTCGGTCGGCCGCCCGGGCTGCTCCATGTCGCTCAGGCGCGCCGACGGCTCGACGAAGGCAGTCCGGCCGCCGTCGGTCGAGAGCTGGGTCGAGTAGACGTAGAACGGCCGGTCGCAGGTCACTTCGATGCGGGCGTCGGTGAGGAGGCCGGCGCCGTGCGCCGCCAGGAGCTGCTGCGGCTGCCGGTGGCCGAGCGCGGCGACCTTGAAGCCGGCGAGGCGGCCGATCGACCCGCCGTCCGGCCGGAAGGCCTCGAGGGTGCAAGTCCCCTGCTTCCACGCCAGGTTGAGGAGACCGAAGCCGGCGACGCCGCCGGCCGGCGTGCCGAGCCCCTGGAGGTGCGCCGTCTTGCCGGCGGGCACCCAGTTCTCGGCGGTGACGACCGGCACCGGGGCGCTCGACAGCACCTTGCCGCCGGTCCCCACGGCGTCGAGCCGGGCGCGCACCACGAGCTGCGGCGCGCCGTTGATCTCGAGCATGCCGTGGCCGCCGCGGGGGGCGACGTTGGTGAGCAGGAACGAGCCCCGCGCCGGCACCGTGGCGGCGCCGGTGACGGTGCGGCGGGTGCCGTCGGTGTCGGTGGCGATGAAGGCGGTGGTGAAGCGGCGCGGGACGTCGGAGGGGTTGCTCACCCAGACCCCGGTCTTGTAGGTCACGCTGCCCACCGTCTGGTGGGTGGCGACCGGGACGTAGACCGTGCCGGCCAAGGCCGGCGCGAGCGGTGCGAGCAGGGCGAGGACGAGCAGGAGCGCAGACCTTCTCACGAGACGACGGACCTCCAACGACCGGACGTGCAACGGCCTTCGAGCCGACCGCGGCAGACGCCGCGACATCGAAGGGGCGAGGTACTTTGCTGGCGGGAACAGTACCGCATAACCAAAGATTCCAGAAGGGGAATCTCTCCGCGGCGTCACTGGCACTCGCCTTGCTCTCCCCGGCCGCGGCCGGACGGCCGGCGCTCGCGTGCTAGGCTCGCCGGCCGCTTCCGGGCAGAGAGAGAAAGGGGCGCGCGCGCATGCCCAAAGACCCGACGACCCCGCTGACTGCGCCGTTGGATCCCCGCGGCTTCTTCGGCCACCCGCGCGGTCTCGCCACCCTCTTCTTCACCGAGATGTGGGAGCGCTTCTCCTACTACGGGATGCGCGCCATCCTCATCCTCTACCTGACCGCCACGGTCGCCGACGGGGGCCTCGGCATGGACGTCGGCCGGGCGGGGGCGATCTACGGCCTCTACACCGCCTTCGTCTACCTGACCGCGCTGCCCGGGGGCTGGATCGCCGACCGCTTGATCGGCCAGCGGCGGGCCGTCCTGGTGGGCGGCATCGTCATCGCCTTAGGACACTTCAGCCTCGCCATCGAGAACATGGCGTGCTTCTACCTCGGGCTGCTGCTGATCGTCGCCGGCACCGGCCTGCTCAAGCCCAACGTCAGCACGATGGTCGGCGAGCTCTACCCCGAAGGGGGCGCCCGCCGCGACGCCGGCTTCTCGATCTTCTACATGGGGATCAACACCGGCGCCTTCATCGGGCCGCTGGTCGTGGGCTGGCTCGGCCAGCGGATCGACTGGCACGCCGGCTTCGCCGCCGCCGGGGTCGGCATGGTCCTGGGGCTCGTGCAGTACGTGCTCGGCGGGCGCCTGCTCGGCGGCGCCGGGCTCCAGCCCGACCGCACGAAGAGCGGCGCTGGCGCCGGACGCGGGTTGCTGCTCGGCGTCGCCGGCGTGGTGCTGGTCGTGGGCGTCGCGGTCGCGCTGCGGTCGTTCGGCGTCATCCGGCTCACCGCCGAAGGCCTGGCCAACGCCACCGGCGTCATCATCTCGGCCATCGCGGTCCTCTACTTCCTGTTCCTGTTCCTCTCGGGCGACCTCGACCGCGCCGAGAAGGGGCGGGTGGGCGTCATCGCCATCTTCTTCCTCGCCGCCGCCGCCTTCTGGGCCGGCTTCGAGCAGGCGGGCTCGTCGTTCAACCTCTTCGCGGAGCGCCTCACCGACCTCGACGTCTTCGGCTGGGAGATGCCGGCTTCCTGGTTCCAGTCGGTCAACTCGCTCTTCATCATCTGCGGCGGGGCCGCCTTCTTCGCCTGGCTCTGGGTGGCCCTGGCGCAGCGCGGGCGCGAGCCCTCGAGCCCGATGAAGTTCGCCTGGGGGCTGATCTTCCTCGGCCTGGGCTTCCTGGTCATGGTGGCGGCGGCCGGGTTCGCCGCCGGCGGCGTCAAGGTGAGCCCCTGGTGGCTGGTCCTGACCTACTTCCTGCACACCGTCGGCGAGCTGTGCCTCTCGCCGGTCGGGCTCTCCACCGTCACCAAGCTCGCGCCGCACCGCAAGGTGGGGCAGATGATGGGGGTCTGGTTCATGGGCTCGGCGCTGGGCAACCTGATCGCCGGCCAGGTGGCCGGGCTCTTCGAGGCGATGCCGCTGCCGCGCCTCTTCGGCATCATGACCGCGGTGGCGATCGGGCTGGGGCTGCTGCTGGCCGCCCTGGCGCGCCCGATCCGGCGGCTGATGGGAGGAGTGCAGTGAGCCCGGTGGAGCGCCACCCGAAAGGGCTCTACGTCCTCTTCTTCACCGAGATGTGGGAGCGCTTCAGCTTCTACACCGTGGCGGCGATGTACGTCCTCTACGTCCAGGACCCGGCACAAGGGTTCGCTTGGACCCAGGACCGCGCCACCTCGATCTACTCCACCTACCTGATGTTCGTCTACGCCAGCCCGCTGATCGGCGGCCTGATCGCCGACCGCGCGCTCGGCTACCGCCGGTCGGTCATGCTCGGCGGCTTCTTCTTCATGGCCGGCCACGCCCTCCTCGCCTTCCGGTCGGAGCCGATCATGTACGCGGCGCTCACCTGCCTGGTGATCGGCAACGGCTTCTTCAAGCCCAACGTCTCGGCGATGGTGGGCAACCTCTACCCCGAAGGCAGCCACCTCAAGGACCGCGCCTACAACATCTTCTACATGGGCATCAACGTCGGCGCGGCGCTGGCGCCGATCGTGGCCGAGGTCATGAGCCGCACCTTCGGCTTCCACCCCGCTTTCTTCATGGGCGCGCTGGGGATGATGATCTCGGTCACCATCCTCTGGGTCTTCCGCCGGCACGTGATGGCCGCCGACCGCCGGCCGGCGAAGGCGCCGGCCTCCGCCGCCGCCGTCGCCGTGGACGCGCCGCCGCCCGGGGTGAGCGGCCAGACCGTCCGCCC
Organism: Thermoanaerobaculia bacterium; assembly: GCA_036397955.1. Classification (GTDB taxonomy): domain Bacteria; phylum Acidobacteriota; class Thermoanaerobaculia; order Multivoradales; family UBA5704; genus DASUNQ01. Next base: position 6,209 of record DASWHY010000558.1, read on the forward strand.
GATCGACGCCATCCCCGACTGGAAGCGGGTGGC